>NZ_DAMDQC010000114.1:0-13702 GCF_032082325.1 Pantoea sp. CTOTU50773
GCGGACTGTTAATCCGTATGTCACTGGTTCGAGTCCAGTCAGAGGAGCCAAATTCTTGAAAAGAGCAGCCTATCAGGCTGCTTTTTTTATGCCTGCAATTTGGGAGGCGATGAATGGAATAGTTGGGCGATGTCCTATCTAAAGTCATTGTCGGCTCAATCTGAAAATCTCAGCCAAACCTGCACATCTCATCACAGCCTGAACATCTCAAACCCAATCCCCCCCCCAACATAGCTTGAAGACCTCATATCACTCTGAACATCGCAACCCACTCAACACCTCAACCCTGTTTGAATATCTTCGGCCTGCCTGGGATCTCACCCCAAACTGAAAGTCCCACATCTCAAATCTCTGCATATTTCAGCCCCACTCCAACTCCACTGCCCCATCTTCCAAACTGCCACAGTTCTTCGCTCCCTCTCCCTGCACTCTGTGACTCTCTTCACAACTCTTTAACGCCGACTTGTATGGTAGTATTAGCAAGCGTATTTTTCATTCATTGCATTCCCGTTGCTGCCAAATCCACCAATTAAGTGTGTATCTGGCAAGGAGTAGATGATGAAAAGTGTCGTAATTGTACAACCGGGTGAATTGGTAGTGGCAGAACGCGCATTGCCTGAACCAGCCGCAGGCGAAGTGCGCGTCAAAGTGCAGTTTGCCAGTATCTGCGGTTCAGATGTGCACATCTGGCACGGCCACAACCCATTCGCCAAATACCCGCGCGTGATTGGCCACGAATTCTTTGGCCTGATCGATGCGGTGGGTGAAGGCGTGGATGCCGCGCGTATCGGCGAGCGTGTGGCGGTGGATCCGGTCGTCAGCTGCGGACACTGCTACCCCTGCTCCATCGGTCGCCCAAACGTCTGTAAAGAACTGCAGGTAATCGGTGTGCACCGTGACGGTGGTTTCAGCGAATTTGCGGTGGCACCGGCGAAAAACGCTTTTACTCTGCCCGCTTCTATTCCGGACAAACTCGCCAGCCTGGTGGAACCGTTCACCATCGCGGCGAACATCACCGCCTTCCTCAAACCGCAGGCCAATGACGTGGCACTGATTTACGGCGCAGGCCCGATGGGCTTAACCGCCATTCAGGTGCTTAAAGGCGTCTACGGCGTGGAAAAAGTGCTGGTGGTGGATCGTCTGCCGGAACGTCTGGCGCTGGCGCAGGAAAATGGCGCTGATCAGGTGTTCAACAACAGTGAGATTCCGCTGGCCGCACAGCTGGAAGGCGTGCAGCCAACATTGATCATCGATGCCGCCTGCCATCCGACCATTCTGGCAGAAGCCGCTGCCCTCGCCTCTCCGGCGGCGCGTATTGGCCTGCTCGGCTTCTCCGGTGAGCCTTGCAGCATCACGCAGCAGGCGTTAACCAGCAAAGAGTTATCACTGTTTACCTCGCGCCTGAACAGCAATCGCTTCCCGCAGGTGATTGAGTGGATGGAGAAAGGTCAGATTCAGCCAGAGAAATTAGTCACCCACTATTTCCCGCTGGCCGAGATTGAAAAAGCGATGACGCTGTTCGAAAAAGATCCGCGCACCTGCTGCAAAGTGATTCTGCACATGGGTTAAGTTAATCTTCACACCAAGTGTCCTTAATCCGGTGCGTACCCGCCGGCAAATATAATAATCCTCTCAATGCTTCAGGCTGTATCAAAGCGGCAAGTGATTCAATCCCCGAAGGGGATGAGATTAAACAGGCCACACAGAAACAGATTGAAGCATGATGGGGAAACGGAGTTTCTATGTTAAAGAATCTACGCTGGACCCTCGTACTGCTGTTGTTCCTGGTTTATATGATCAACTACCTCGATCGTATTGCCCTTTCTCTGACTGTGCCGCTAGTAGAAAAAGACCTGATGATCAACGCCGAACAGTTCGGCATGATTTTCGGTAGCTTCTTCTTTGGCTACGCGCTGTTTAACTTTATCGGTGGCCTGGCGACCGATAAATTCGGCCCGACTATCGTGCTCGGCACCGCCGTCGGTATGTGGTCGCTGTTCTGCGGCATGACCGCGCTGGCGACCGGTTTCTGGTCGATGATGATTCTGCGCGTGCTGTTTGGCATGGCGGAAGGCCCAATCTGCGCCTCGGCAAACAAGGCCATCAACGGCTGGTTCCCGAAAAAACAAGCCGCTACCGCAATGGGCTTGCTGAGTGCCGGTTCGCCGCTGGGTGGCGCGGTGGCAGGCCCGATTGTGGGTTATCTGGCGTTGTCATTTGGCTGGCGTCCAGCGTTCGTGGTGATCTGTGTGATTGGCCTGGTGTGGATGGGTTTGTGGTTCTTCTTCGCCGCTGATAACCCGGCGCGCAGCAAAAAAGTCTCTGCAGAAGAGCGCGCGCTGGTCGAGAAACTGAAAGCGGAAGAACCGGCTGATGTCATCGATTCATCAGGCAAAGCGCACGGCATGGGTTACTACCTGCGTCAGCCGATTATTCTGGTCACCGCTTTTGCCTTCTTCTGCTACAACTATATTCTGTTCTTCTTCCTGAGCTGGTTCCCGGCTTATCTGGTGCAGGCGCACGGCCTGGATATTAAATCCATGAGTATCACCACCATGATCCCGTGGATTGTCGGCTTCGTCGGCCTGGCGTTGGGCGGTTGGATCTCGGATAAGATTTTCAACATCACCGGCAAGTTGCTGCTGTCGCGCAAAATTGTTCTGGTGGTCTCGCTGCTGGCTGCCGCCATCTGTGTAGCACTGGCGGGAACGATTAAAGAGGTGAATTCCGCGGTGATCATGATGTCGATCTCCATCTTCTTCCTCTACATCACCGGTGCGATTTACTGGGCGATTATTCAGGATGTGGTGCACAAAAGCCGTGTCGGCAGCATCAGTGGCTTTATCCATCTGATTGGTAGCCTGTCCGGGATTGTTGGACCGATTGTCACAGGCTATATCGTGCAGCACACCGGTAAATTCGACAGCGCCTTTATTCTGGCGGGCTGTGTCGCCGGGATTGGTGCGATGCTGGTGCTGTTTGTGATTCGCAGCCCAAAGACCGTAGATAAACCGGTGTCCGCATAACAGATTGACCATAATGGGGCGCTCAGCGCCCCGTTTGCTAAAAGGAAAACGCATGTTAGAACTTGATCGCCTCCCCGCCGACGTCCAACGTCCCGCTTACGACCGCAGCCAGTTAAAAACCCGCATGGTACATATCGGCTTTGGTGCTTTTCACCGTGCCCATCAGGCGCTCGCGACCGATAAACTGGCAACGAAAGGCAGCGACTGGGGCTACTGCGAAGTGAATCTCAACAGCGGCGCACTGATCCAGGCGCTGCGCCAACAGGATTTGCTCTATACCCTCACCGAGATGGCCGATAGCAGCCTGCACACCCGCGTGATTGGCGTGGTGACGCAAGCGCTGCATGGCAAAGGCGACGGCATTGATGCGGTGATTGAGGCGATGAGCCAGCCGGATGTGGCGATTGTCTCGATGACGGTGACCGAGAAAGGCTATTGCTACATGCCTTCCAGCGGCAAGCTCAATCCGGATCATCCTGATATCGTGCATGACCTGAAAAACCCCACGCAGCCGCGTTCGCTGCCGGGCCTGATTCTGGCGGCGATTATCCGTCGCCGCGAACGTGGATTAACGCCATTCAGCGTGATGTCCTGCGACAACATGCCAGAGAACGGTCACGTCACGCGCAACGTCGTCACCCAGCTGGCAGAACGCCATAGCCACGAACTGGCAGAGTACATTCAAACGCACATCACCTTCCCCTCCACCATGGTGGATCGCATCGTTCCCGCTATGACCGATGCCGCATTTGATGCGCTGGAAGCGCGCTTAGGCAGCAGCGAGCCGGTGGCGGTGGAAGCCGAGCCTTTCTTCCAGTGGGTGATTGAAGATAACTTCGTTAACGGCCGCCCGACGTGGGAAAATGCCGGTGCTGAGCTGGTCAGTGATGTATTACCGTTTGAAGAGATGAAGCTGCGCATGCTGAACGGCAGCCACTCGTTCCTCGCCTATCTCGGCTTCCTCGCCGGATACGAACACATCAGCGATTGCATGGCCGATAACCACTTCCGCACGGCGGCGCGCGCGCTGATGTTACAGGATCAGGCGCCGACGCTGCGTACTCAGGGCGTGGATCTCACCGCCTATGCCGACTCGCTGATCGCTCGCTACGAAAACCGCGCCATCAAGCATCGCACTTATCAAATTGCCACCGATGGCACGCAGAAGTTGCCGCAGCGTTTGCTGGACAGCGTGCGCTGGCATCTGCGTAACGGCACCTCGTGTGACTATCTGCTGCTGGGTGTGGCGGGCTGGATGCGTTACGTGAGCGGTGTCGATGAGCAAGGTCAGGCGATTGAGATTCGCGATCCAATGAAAGAACAATTGGCGAGCATCGTTGCGCACAGTGATGAGGGTGCACAGCGCGTCGAAGCCTTACTGCGGATACAAGCGGTATTTGGCGATGATTTACGTTATCAGACCGCCTTTGTCTCACGCGTCACCGAGTTGTATAACCAGCTTAATACCCAAGGTGCACGCGCCACGGTACAAGCCCTTGTGACACAGGCATAAGTGCCTTCACAAATGTGTAGCGCAGATGCAGCGTGCTGATTAGACTGAACCTTTCTCATCGGGCTGGCGTAGGCCAGCCGTAATACGGATATTGCTGCATGTCGATTGCCTATACCATTACCACCAGCGAACCCGTAAATCAGCAGATCTATCGTTATCTGCGCAAAGATATCGTGACCTGCGCCATTCATCCCGGCTCGTTGCTGTCGGAAAAAGAAGTGTCCGCGCGCTTTAATGTGTCGCGCCAGCCAGTCCGAGAAGCCTTTATCAAACTGGCGGAAGCGGGCCTGGTGCAGGTGCTGCCGCAGCGCGGCACTTTCGTGCGTAAAATTTCCGCCCAGCGTGTGGCCGACGGCCGTTTTATTCGTGAAGCGGTGGAGATCGCCGTGGTGCGACGTGCGGCACAGGAGATTACTCCCGAGGGCTTGATGGCGCTGGAGCACAATCTTCAGTTGCAGCGTCTGGCGGCTGAACGTCACGACAGCCAGGCATTCTTAGCGCTGGACGATGAGTTTCACCGCCTGATTGCCGAAGGGATTAACTGCCTGCTGGCATGGGAAACGGTGGAGAACATTAAAGCCACCATGGACCGCGTGCGCTTCCTGACCCTGAGTGAAGTGTCGCCACCGGAAAGCCTGATTCAGCAGCATGAAAACATCTACCAGGCGTTAAAAGCGCAAGATGTTGAAGCGGCAGAAGCGGCGATGCGACGTCATCTGCAGGAAATGATTTTGACCATTACGCCGATTGCTGAGCGTAATAGCGAATGGTTTGAAGCGCCTTAGATTGTCTGCGATTAGATGCCCTCAACCTGGTCCTCTCCCATATAAAGGGGGAGACCCAAGCAAAGTGCGATTGGCGAGCGAGTGAAGCGCGTGTTGCCGCTCAATAGAGAGCTTTGCAGATAAGATTTCGTCCCCATGCTCTCAAGCAATCCCCAATCATTACTCCGCTGACCGATTCCCCTCCCGCTTGCGGGAAGGGATTTGGGCAATCAATTACGCAATTGTGACATCTTTCGCCAGATAAACATCCTGCACCGCATTAATCAGCTGTACGCCCTCTTTCAGCGACTTCTTAAACGCCTTACGGCCCAGTATCAGCCCCATACCGCCCGCGCGTTTGTTGATCACCGCAGTACGCACCGATTCGGCAATGTCAGTGTCTCCGGCTGATGCGCCACCGGAGTTGATCAATCCAGCACGGCCCATATAGCAGTTCGCCAGCTGGTAACGCACCAGATCGATCGGGTTCTCCGTGGTCAGCTTGCTGTAGACGCGCTCATCGGTATGGCCGAATTTCACCGCCTTGTAGCCGCCGTTGTTCTCGGCCATTTTCTGCTTCACGATGTCTGCGCCAATGGTGGCTGCCAGATGGTTGGCCTGGCCGGTCAAATCAGCGCTGGCATGGTAATCTACGCCGTCTTTCTTGAAGCCATCATTGCGCAGATAGGCCCACAGCACGGTCACCATGCCCAGTTCATGCGCACGCTCGAAAGCAGCCGAGATCTCTTCAATCTGACGACGTGACTGCTCAGAACCAAAATAGATGGTCGCGCCCACCGCAATCGCCCCCAGGTTGAATGCCTGCTCGACGCTGGCATACAGCGTTTGATCGTACTGGGTGGGATAGCTCAGGGTTTCGTTGTGGTTAAGTTTCACCATAAACGGAATGCGGTGTGCATAGCGGCGTGAGACCGAGGCCAGCACGCCATAGGTAGAGGCGACACAGTTACAGCCGGCTTCAATCGCCAGCTCAACAATGTTCTTCGGATCGAAGTAAGCCGGGTTGGCGGCAAAAGAGGCGCCCGCTGAGTGCTCAACGCCCTGATCGACCGGCAAAATCGACAGATAGCCGGTGCCCGCCAGGCGACCGGTGTTGTAGAGGGTCTGCATATTGCGTAATACGGCAGGAGAACGATTGTTATCGATCATTACGCGATCGACGAAATCCGCGCCCGGTAAATAAAGGCTGTCCGCTGGAATGGTCATGCAGCGATGTTGAAGAAGTGAATCCGCTTCTTTGCCCAATAACTGTACGATGTCCGTCATGTTGGCTCCTGAAATAAATGGCTGGAATGGAACCGGCAATGGCCGATTCGCCCCCAACAGCCTGGACCGAAAAGCGCCAGGCTGGCAAATTGCTGACTCCATTTTTCAGACGGATACGCAGTAAAAAAATTCTGCCACCTTGCCATGGGCGGCCTTCAGATTGAATCCTGCAACGCAGAGGCACACCTTAATGGCCGTTTTAGAACCCTACCACCATTGATGGAAATGGTGCACCGGACCAATGCCCTTGCCGACTTCCAGCGAGTCCGCGTGCAGCAAGGCTTGCTGCAACCAGGCTTTGGCTTCGGTCACCGTATCCGCCCAGTTATCGTGACGTGGACGCAGTGCCGCTAAAGCGGCGGACAGCGAACAACCGGTGCCGTGGGTATGGCGCGTATTGACGCGTGGTGCGGTGAAGCGCTGACGTCCTGCGCGGGTGATTAGCCAATCCGGACTTTCGGCATCACTGAGATGACCGCCTTTCATCAATACCGCTTCACAACCAAGATCCAACAGCGCATCGCCCTGCATCAGCATGGTTTTCTCATCCTGCGCCATATCACGGCCCAGTAGCGCAGCGGCTTCGGGCAAATTGGGCGTGATCAACGACACCTGCGGCATCAGCAGTTCACGCACGCTGGCCACCGCATCGGGCGACAGCAGCGGATCGCCACTCTTAGCAATCATCACCGTATCCAGCACCACAAACGGCAGGCTGGCGCGTTTCAGCCGCTCGGCCACCACTTCGACAATCGCAGATTCCGACAGCATGCCGATTTTGGCGGCATCAATACGCACATCGTCCAGCACCGAATCCAGTTGCGCGCCCACGAAATCGGGTTCAATGCGATACACCGACTGCACGCCGCAGGTGTTCTGCGCCACCAGCGCGGTGATCACACTGGTGCCATACGCACCCAGCGCGGAGAAGGCTTTGAGATCGGCCTGAATGCCCGCGCCACCGCTCGGGTCAGTACCTGCAATGGTTAACGCGTTGATGCGCTTCATACGGCAACCTCCAGCGTCCAGAGGTTATCGAGGAAAGCCGCGACAAAGCTGCCTGGCCCCTGAACAGCACGCGCCGCCTGCTCGCCCGCCAGCGACATCACGCGACATGCCGCCGCCACATGCTGCAAGCGGTCGCCCGGTAAGCTGCTGAAGGCCGCGACCACGGCGGAAAGCGCGCAGCCGGTGCCGACCACGCGCGTCATCAGCGGGCTGCCGCCTGGAATCGCCAGCGTGCGTTTGCCATCAGTGACGTAATCGACTTCGCCTGTGACCGCCACCAGCGTGTGGTAATCCTGTGCCAACTGTTGCGCCGCGCTGAGTGCGGCATCGGCCTGATGCACGCTGTCCACGCCGCGCCCGCCCGCAGCCTGGTTAGCCAGCGCGAGGATTTCCGAGGCGTTGCCACGAATCGCGGCGGGATGCAGGCTCAGCAGCTGCTGGCAGAATTCGGTGCGGAATGAGAGTGCACCCACGGCCACCGGATCGAGCGTCCAGGGCGTGCCGACTTTAGAGGCGGACTGCACCGCCGCCAGCATCGCATCGCGACGGTCGCGGGTTAAGGTGCCGACGTTGATCAGCAGCGCATCGGCAAAACTCACGAACTGCGCGGCTTCCTCGGCATCGATCACCATCGCGGGAGAGGCTTGCAAAGCCAGCAGCACATTGGCGGTAAAGGTTTGCACCACGTCATTGGTCATGCAGTGCACCAGCGGTGCCTGCTGACGCAGCAGCTGCAGGGATTGCGCGAATTGCGCGGAGGTAAGAAGGTCAGGCTGTGTCATAAAACTCCCAACCGGCGATCAAGAAGGCGAATGCGGTCAGGCATCTGACTTCCCTACGCTGGCATTATCCAGATCAGGTCAGCGGGTGTATCTCAGCCCTTTAACAGGGGCACCCCGAGTCATGGCATGGTGAACATGCCGCACACAGGATAAGGCGAGCGTGAAGGATTGTAAATCGTGGTCGTTTGAAGGATGCTGAAAACGGCACTAAATCAAAATAGTTAAAATAATTCGACAGGCTAAATTTTAAAAAGAGCCGTTTCGATCAATTATCATCATTAATTAACTCTCTTCTGAATTTTCCAGATTTATTCTAATCACTGAAAAATCGACTAATCAACACGCGCCTCCATATTCATTGATGCACATCAACGCCCTGCCAGGCGTAGCAAGGCCTAATCCCCCTCCGGACTTGAACAGAGTCACTGCCTATCCAATTCCGGAATCGATAATGATCTCAAAATTATTCAGCTTTATTCCGCACGCCCATAAATGGCACGACATTCGTATTTCGCGCAAAGGCGCTATTTGCCCTTCCGGTCGCCACTATTTTTCCACCCATGTTGAAGCTCGATGTAAAAGTTGCGGCGAACGTTTGCATAAAGTTTATTACCGCGACGTGAGCGATGCGGAAGCACGGCGTTGGTTGGGATGAAAAACAGGCAAAAAAAAGCCCCGTAACATCCGTTACGGGGCTGCTGCGTGGCTATCGCAATAAAACTTATTCAGCCGGTTGGGTGCGGATCAGGTAATCGAACGCGCTGAGTGAGGCTTTCGCGCCTTCACCGCTGGCGATGATGATCTGCTTGTACGGCACCGTGGTGCAGTCACCCGCTGCGAACACGCCTTTCAGGCTGGTTTCGCATTTGGCATCGATAATGATTTCGCCCATCTTGTTACGTTCTACCGCGCCTTCCAGGAAGGTGGTGTTCGGCAACAGACCAATCTGCACGAAGATGCCGCTCAGCGCGATCTCGTGGCTGGTCTGGTTGTTACGGTCGATGTAGCTCAACCCGGTCACTTTGCTGCCGTCGCCTTTCACTTCGGTGGTCTGCGCATTCAGAATCACATCGACGTTTTTCAGGCTGCGCAGTTTGTCCTGCAGCACTTTGTCGGCGCGCATTTCGCTGGCGAATTCCAGCAGCGTCACGTGCTCAACCAGACCCGCGAGGTCGATAGCCGCTTCAACGCCGGAGTTACCGCCGCCGATAACTGCCGTGCGCTTGCCTTTGAACAGCGGGCCATCGCAGTGTGGGCAGTAAGTCACGCCTTTGGTGCGATACTGCTCTTCGCCCGGCACGCCCATGTTGCGCCAGCGTGCGCCAGTGGCAATGATGATGCTGCGTGATTTCAGCACTGCGCCAGACGCGGTTTCAATCGCGTGCAGACCGCCCTCTTTCGCCGCAGGAATCAGCTTGATGGCGCTCTGGGTGTCGATGACGTCAACATCGTAATCATCGACGTGGGCACGCAGTGAACCGGCCAACTTCGCGCCTTCGGTTTTCTGTACGGAGATGTAGTTTTCGATGTCCACGGTGTCGAGCACCTGACCACCAAAACGCTCGCCCATCAGGCCAGTGCGGATACCTTTACGTGCCGAGTAAATCGCTGCCGCTGCGCCCGCTGGGCCGCTGCCGACGATCAGCACTTCATAGGCGTCACGCTTGTTCAGCTCTTCTGCTGCACGTTTCTCAGCGTTGGTGTCCACTTTGCCGACGATTTCCGCCAGGCTCAGACGGCCCTGACCGAACTCTTTGCCGTTCAGGAATACCGCAGGAACGCCCATCACGTTACGTTCGGTGATTTCGTTCTGGAACATGCCGCCGTCAATCGCGGTGTGGCTGATGCGTGGGTTCAGCACCGCCATCAGGTTCAGCGCCTGCACCACGTCAGGACAGTTATGGCACGACAGCGAGTAATAGGTTTCGAAATGCAGGTCGGTATCCAGAGCAACCACTTGCTCCAGCAGACTCTGCGACTCTTTCGAAGGGTGTCCACCGGTCTGCAGCAGGGCCAGCACCAGTGAAGTAAATTCGTGACCCATTGGCGAACCGGCAAAGCGTGGGCCGCTCTGGCTGCCTGGGTTAGTGATCAGGAAAGAGGGTTTACGAACCGGACGATCATTCTCTTCACGGAAGCTGACTTTTTCTGACAAGCTCGCGATATCGGCTAATAGAGAACGAATCTCCGCAGATTTAGCGCCATCATCCAGTGTGGCAATCAACTCAACCGGTTTCGTTAATTTCTCAAGGTAAGCCTTGAGCTGTGTTTTTAAATTGGTATCGAGCATAGTGAGTTCCTGTCAAGAAAATCGGGTGCCGTAGCACCCGATTGAGAAAGATCGAATGGCTGGGTGTGACTTAGATTTTGCCAACCAGGTCCAGAGATGGAGCCAGTGTTGCTTCGCCTTCTTTCCATTTAGCTGGGCAAACTTCACCTGGGTGAGAAGCCACATACTGAGCCGCTTTAATTTTGCGGATCAGGTCAGATGCGTCACGGCCAATGCCTTCAGCGGTGATTTCGATAGCCTGGATGATGCCCTGTGGGTCAACAATGAAGGTACCGCGATCCGCCAGACCTTCGTCTTCGCGCATGATTTCGAAGTTACGGGTCAGTGCGCCAGTTGGGTCGCCGATCATCGCGTATTTGATTTTTGCGATGGTTTCGGAAGAACCGTGCCAGGCTTTGTGGGTAAAGTGCGTGTCGGTAGAAACAGAGTAGATGTCTACGCCCAGTTTCTGCAGTTCTTCGTGATGGTCTGCCACGTCACCCAGCTCAGTTGGGCAAACGAAGGTGAAGTCAGCCGGGTAGAAGAAGAATACACTCCATTTACCTTCAACGTCTTTCTCGGTTACGTCGATGAATTCGCCGTTTTTGAACGCTGCGTTTTTGAATGGTTTGATTTTGGTATTAATGATGGACATGGTGACCTCCGTTAAAAGATGTGATGCAAGTTACAGTTTTTCCGGGCCAACTTCTAATATGCAGTCGTTATCAATCAGATAATCAAAAGCTATCAAAGTGCTGATGCCAGATTCCATGCGGCTTGCCGCGGCATTCTACACAGAAAGCCTGATGATTTGACAGGCTTTATCTTTTTTCGTCGGCTAGTGTTACCTGGGGTTGCCATTTAAAGCGACCGCCACGCTACCTAATCTTGTTTATGATGGAGCCCATGCTTGGACATTCGATTATTTGAGGAAGCCGACCGCCCTTTTCTGCGCACACTGTTTCTGGCAGCACGTCGTCACAACTGGACCTGGCTGGATGGCGATGATTGGGCACTGGAAGATCTGGATGGCGTGATTTTGGGGGAGACGGTGTTAGTCGCGTTGGTCGATGGGCATCGTGCCGGGTTCGCGGGCATCCTTCCTAATGACAACTTCCTGCACAGCCTGTATGTCGATCCCGACTTTCAGGGCCGTGGGGTTGGCAGCGCCTTGCTGGAGGCAGTGCAGAAGCGCTTTACCTCAACCGGCGTGCTGAAATGTCTGATGCTGAATGAGTTAGCGCAGGCGTTTTACCTGAAACATGGCTGGCAGCGTGAAGCCACCGGTGAGAGCGAGCAAGGAAAATATGTGCTGATGCATTTTCCGCTGACGGCGCGCGCCAGCGGAAAAGTGAAGCGTTAAACCGCGCGGAAGGCGATATCGGCCGGAATCACTTCGCCCTGCCAGTAAAGCTGTGCCGCCACGCGACCGGCTAACTGGCGATACAGTGCAGTGAATTCGCTGTCCGGACGGCGGATCACCGTTGGTTCACCATCATCCAGATCCTCGCGCAGATTGATATGCAGCGGCAGTTGCGCCAGCAGCTGCGTGTGGTAATCCGCCGCCAGTTTCTGCGCGCCGCCGGTGCCAAAAATCGGCTCATGATGGCCGCATTCGCTGCAAATATGAATGCTCATGTTCTCCACCACCCCCAACACCGGCACGCTGACCTTCTCAAACATCACAATGCCTTTACGCGCATCAATCAGGGAGATGTCCTGTGGCGTGGTGACCACCAGCGCGCCCGTCACCGGGACGTTTTGCGCCAGCGTCAACTGGATATCCCCGGTGCCCGGTGGCATATCGAGAATCAGGTAATCCAGATCCGGCCACATCGTCTCGTTGAGCAGCTGCATCAGCGCTTTGCTGGCCATCGGGCCGCGCCACACCATGGCATTTTCATCGGTGACCAGGTAGCCAATCGAGTTGGTCGCCAGTCCGTGCGCCATGATCGGCGCCATATGGGTGCCATCCGGCGAGGTCGGACGCTGGCTCTCGGTGCCGAGCATATTGGGAATCGACGGGCCGTAAATATCGGCATCGAGAATACCGACCTTCGCACCTTCGGCAATCAGCGCCAGCGCCATGTTCACCGCGGTGCTGGATTTGCCCACGCCGCCTTTACCGGAACTCACCGCAATGATGTTCTTCACACCTGTTGCGCCAGGATGATTTTTCACGCGCTTCAGCGTGGCAATGTCGTGGCGCAAACGCCAGTCGATGGCGCTAGCATGGGTGAGACGCAGCAGTTCGGCGCTGACTTGTGCCTTCAGCTCTTCGAAAGCCGAGGCCCAGGCAAACGGCATCACCAGTTCGATGTGCAGCTTGCCGGCCAGCAGTGCCACATGGCTCAGGGCTTTCAAGGTCGTCAGATTGTGATGCAGCGTCGGATGTTCAAAGTCACTCAGCACGCCGATAACTACCGCGCGCAATGCTTCGGGTGAATGATGTTCCCGGGATTGTGAAGTCATCCCAACTCCTTGTGTTTTCATCACGCCAGATATCGGCGATGTGCTTTCAATAATATCAGATGCCGTCCAGTTGTGTTTACGCCAGAGGGTGCTTCGGGTAACATCTAAGCCCGATTTTTATTCACGGAACGCTACGCAAACTATGACTCAAGTCGCTAAAAAAATTCTGGTAACGTGCGCACTGCCGTACGCAAACGGTTCAATCCATCTCGGTCACATGCTTGAGCACATTCAGGCTGACATTTGGGTCCGTTACCAGCGAATGCGTGGCAACCAGGTTTACTTCATCTGCGCAGACGATGCCCACGGCACGCCGATCATGCTGAAAGCCCAGCAACTCGGTATCCCACCTGAGCAGATGATCGCCGAGATGAAGCAGGAGCACGAAACTGACTTCGCTGGCTTCGACATCAGCTACGACAACTATCACTCCACGCACGGCGATGAAAACCGTGAGCTGTCAGAGTTGATCTACGGTCGTCTGAAAGAGAACGGTTTTATTAAGAACCGTACCATTTCACAGCTGTACGATCCGGAAAAAGGCATGTTCCTGCCGGACCGTTTTGTGAAAGGCACCTGCC
>NZ_DAMDQC010000115.1:0-13642 GCF_032082325.1 Pantoea sp. CTOTU50773
GCCATGGATATCAAGCCGTGATGGTGGCGGGCGGTGCGGAAGAGTTGTGTCCTTCCGAAGCGGCGGTGTTTGACACGTTGTTTGCCACCAGCCAACGCAACGATGCACCGCATTCTTCACCGTCACCTTTTGATCAGCATCGCGATGGGTTGGTGATTGGCGAAGGCGCGGGAACCTTGATCCTCGAATCACTGGAGCATGCCCAGGCACGCGGCGCCACCATTTACGCCGAACTGGTGGGTTTCCACACCAACTGTGATGCGGCGCATATTACCCAGCCGCAGCGTGAAACCATGCAGATCTGCATCGAACGCGCGCTGAAAACGGCGGGTGTGACGCCGGAGCAGATTGGCTATATCAACGCCCATGGCACGGCCACCGATCGCGGCGACATCGCTGAAAGTCAGGCCACCGCGGCGATTTTTGGCAATGACACGCCAATCTCCTCGCTGAAAAGCTATTTTGGTCACACGCTCGGTGCTTGTGGTGCACTGGAAGCCTGGATGAGCATTGAGATGATGCGAGAAGGGTGGTTTGCGCCCACGCTGAATCTGACGCAGCCCGCCGCAGAGTGTGGCGATCTGGACTATATCATCGGCGAATCACGCTCGATCGATACCGATTATATTCAATCCAACAACTTTGCCTTCGGGGGTATCAACACCTCACTGGTGTTTAAACGTTGGCGCGACGCCTGAATTCCCGTCTGTCAGCGGCTTCAATAAGTGAAGCCGCGACGCCTAAATTCCCACACAGTCAGCGGTTTCAATCAACGAAGTCACAACGCCTAAATCCCCCAGACTGACGGCGGTTTCAATAAACGAAGCCGCGGTACTCTTATTTTTACCGGCCTTAAATCCCCACATTTTCTGAGTGAAATTACAGTGGTCAGGGCAATTAGCGCAGGGTGTTTTCGTTTTCTTAACAAATAAGCGCATCTGACCACGCTGAGTTGAGGAAGTTCAGCGATTTTGCTTGCTTTCGTAATAACACTCCGCATAATCGCAAACCGTAATAAAAATGATTATCAATATATTTCGTATCAGGGGATATCCATGCGTACTTCGCCTTTCAATCCCGGACTGAAACCGACGCTGCTTGCTGTTCTGGTCAGTGCCGGTTGTTTGCCAGTGATGGCTGCTACCACCAACACCACAACGTCTTCAACCGCGGCCAAAAACGAGCAGCAGACGCTGACTGTGACCGCAACGCCACAAGCTGACTTCAAATCCGGCGGCAATGATTTAGTACCCGCGTACCTCGACGGGCAAATCGCCCACGGCGGCCGCCTCGGCATGCTGGGTGAGCAGAATGCCATGGACGTGCCGTTTAACGTCATCGGCTTCACCTCGAAAATGATTCAGGATCAGCAGGCGAAAACCATCGCTGACGTGGTGCGTAATGACGCAGGCGTTCAAAATGTTAAAGGCTACGGTAACTTTGCCGAGGCTTATCGCATCCGTGGCTTTGAATTGGATGGCGACGACATGACCTTCGGTGGTCTGGCAGGCGTGGTGCCGCGTCAGGTGATGGACGCTTCCCTGATTGATCGCGTCGAAATTTTCAAAGGCGCTAACAGCCTGGTTAACGGCGCGGCGTCATCTGGCGTCGGTGGCATGATCAACCTTGAGCCGAAGCACGCGGAAGATACGCCGATTACCCGCGTTGGCGTGGATTACACCTCTTCTTCTCAGGTCGGCGGAACGCTGGACGTGGGTCGTCGTTTCGGTGATAACAACCAGTTTGGCGTACGTTTCAATGCAGTTCATCGCGAAGGTGAGACTGGCGTCGATGGCGAAAAGAAACGCACCACGGCAGCATCATTGGGCCTGGATTATCGTGGCGATCGTCTGCGCACCTCACTGGACGTGGGCTATCAGAAAAAGACCTATCATGATGCGCTGCAAGGCGTGAAATTCGGCGACTTCATTCCAGAAGTTCCCTCCAATTCGCATAACTACAGCCAGAAATGGGTGTATAGCGATATGGAATCCGAATTCGGAATGGCGAAAGCGGAATACGATATCACCGATAGCTGGACGGCCTATGCCGGACTGGGTGCGCAGCACGCCCACGAAACCGGTAACTATGGTTCGCCAACGGTTACCGACACTAATGGTGATGGCACTATCAGCAGCTTCTACTCCAACCGCATTCAGGACAACATGAGCGGTATGGTGGGTCTGCGCGGTGATTTCCACACCGGTTTCGTCAGTCATAAAGTCAATGTGGGCTATTCAGCATTAACCACCAATGCCAAAAACGCCTACAACATGTCGCTGGTCGGCACGCCGTTCAACATATACAACAGCGGTGATGTTGCAGAGCCGGCAGCGACCTTCGCCGGTGGTAAATTCTCAGATCCGCTGACGACAGCCCGCACACGTACGCAAGGTTATCTGCTGAGTGACACATTAGGCGTGTTTGACGATACGCTGCTGTTCACCGTGGGTGCGCGTCATCAGAAAGTGGTGGTGCGTAATTATGCTTACGGAACAGGCGCGGAAGATGTCAGTTCTCGTTATACCAATGATCGCTGGATGCCAACTTACGGCGTGGTTTATAAGCCGTGGAAACAGGTGTCCTTCTACGCGAACCACACCGAAGCGTTACAGCCAGGCAGCGTGGCACCTAACACCGCGACTAACTATGGCAGCGTAACGGGTGTTGCACACTCCAAGCAAAACGAAATCGGGGTGAAAACCGACTTCGGTCGCATGGGCGGATCGTTAGGTCTTTTTGAAATCAAGAAACCATCAGGCCTGTTAAACAGCGACGGCGCTTATGTGATGGATGGCGAGCAGCGTCACCGTGGGCTGGAAGCCAACGTCTTTGGTGAGCCGGTTCTGGGTCTGCGCTTGAATGCCAGTGCGACCTGGATCGATCCAGTGATGACGAAAACCTCCGGCGGCACCTATGATGGCAAACAGGCTATCGGTGTGCCTCGTTACAACTATGTGCTGGGTGCTGAGTACGACATCAAGCCTGTTGATGGTTTGACCGCGACAGCCATGCTGAATCACTCCGGTTCGCAGTATGCTAACTCAGCCAATACGTTGAAACTGGGTAGCTATACCACGCTCGATTTGGGTGTGCGTTACCGCATGAAGGTCAGCCAGAACGATCTGGTCTGGCGCGTGGGTGTGGATAACGTGACCAATGAGAAATACTGGGCCAACGTAGATGGTACTGGCACCTATCTGGTGCAGGGCGACCCTCGCACCTTGAAAGTCTCCATGAGCTACGATTTCTAATCCGGCTCTTAACAGGGACGCCATTGCGTCCCTGTTGTCATTTCATACTGAAATAATTCTGTACCTTGCCACGCATTCCATTACACTCAGTGCGGCAATCCCGCGCACAAAAGTCTTTTGTTATTGAGTCGACATGAGTTCACCCGCGCCACCTGACGATCACGACGAGCCTTTACGACAATCTCTGGATGATGCGCACTTCGCTATTGTGGTACTTGCAGTGACCTCTGTTACCCTTATAATCTTCGTCCTGATGGTGACGTTATGGATGAGCTAAGGTCAGCAACAGTTCATGGAAGCCTGCAAGGAGATGTCGATGGAAGCCCGAGATGACAAACTGATTGCCATAATTGGCCTGCTCTCCGCCTGTTTAATTGGCGTGGTGTTCCTGTTCACCATGACATGGCTGACCGATGTGCGCCATCCCGCCGATCCCACGCTTGATGTACAAACCTGTCCGCCAAAAGTTCATCCGACGCAACACTCTTAATTCAGTTTTTCCCGGTTGTGCCACTTAATTTGCTGACTGCGTAGTTCTAACGCCAGGGCTTCGTGTAGCGTGCGATTGCCATTGGGATCGCCCAGGCCAAACAGCGCGCCAGGTGAACGTCGATCGTCTGCCCAGGCCGGATATTCGACTACCGGATAGAGCGAAATGCCTTCCAGCGCCACCCCTTCGTCCAGCGCTAACAGCGCCTGTTCCGTGACATGCCGCAGCCAGGGCGCGCGCGCGTCTCCTTCGGCACCGGTTTCTGCCAGCAGCAATGGACGTTGATAGCGCTGCCAGCATTGCAACAACAGGCGATGCAGCGGTTGATAAGTGGCGTGTTCAGCAGGGATGGTGTCGCCGGAAAAGAACCAGTGGTTATCGGGATAGTAATTCAGGCCGAGAATATCGAGGAAGTCTTCACGCCCGCCCAGCTCTGGCGCATCACGCCCGGCAATCCAGTCCCAGGCTTCAAACTGGGCCTGATGCTGTGCATCTGCGTAGGGTTTGCTGTCGGGGTTGTCGGGGTCGGCGGCGATTTGCACTAGCGGATCGGTGAGTACAAAGCGCGCATCAGGATAAACCTCGCGAACCGCATGCATCGCCGCCAGCGAGGCGCGTACCAGCTGACGTTTTAGCTCGCGGCCGCGCTCGCTGGCATAGGGATCAAGCCAGGAAACATCTGCCCCGGCCCATGACCAAAAGGAGATTTGGTTGATTGGGGTGAAAAAAGGGTGTTCAACGCCTTCATCACGCATCAACTGCGCCATGGCACGTGCGAAACGCTCAAAATGATCGACAAAGGCGCTACGCCAGATATCGAGATGTTCCGGGTAGCCAAAATGCGCCAGCTCCCAGATGATTTGCATATCGTGACGTGCGGCGGCATGGACCATCGGTAAAAAGCTGCGCCAGTCATATTCACCAGGCGTGGCTTCGATAAGATGCCAGCGTGCACCGTCGCGGGCAGTGTGTAATCCTTCCTGCGCCAACGCAGCGTAATCTTTCTCCAGTAACATATCGTGACCACTACTGATCACCATATCCATACGACGGCCCCCGCTGCGGCAGGCGGTGGAGCAGGGGAAGCTACCCTGGAAGAAACTGCGGAAAAGCTGCGGGTGATGGCGCGGGGATTGCTGAGTCATCATCCTCTCCTCACGGTAAACGTCGGATGCAGAACGCACGCCTAAGTCTAGACTGTAAACTAAAGACGCGTCAGCGAGCGGTAGCAGATATCTCTGATGGCCATCCGATGCGGTAAGACTAACAATAATAGATCCAGTGAATTCAGGGATTCGGTATGAGTGAAGCAGCATCCGTTCAGCAGCCGCCAGCGGGCGAAGGGTTACGAGAGATTGTTGATGCACGTTGTGCGCTGCATCCCGAGATGAGTGGCATCCATCCCCTCAACGATGGTTTAGACGCCTTTGCCGCGCGCTACCTGCTGATGGGCATGGCGCAACACACTATTGATGTGCAGTACTACATCTGGCACAACGACATGTCTGGCCGTCTGTTATTTAGCGCATTGCTGGATGCCGCCGAACGGGGCGTCAACGTTCGCTTGCTATTAGATGACAATAATACGCCGGGCCTGGATGACACGCTGGCCGAACTTGATCGTCATCCCAATATTGCGGTGCGCTTATTCAATCCCTTTTCCTTTCGCACCCTGCGCGCGCTCGGTTATCTGACTGATTTCGCCCGACTTAATCGACGCATGCACAACAAGAGCCTGACGGTGGATGGGGCCGTGACACTGGTCGGTGGGCGCAATATCGGCGACGAATATTTCGCGACTGGCGATGAGCCGCTGTTTACCGATTTGGATGTGCTGGCGATTGGTCCGGTGGTACACCAAGTCGCGCACGATTTCGAGCGCTACTGGCAGAGCAAAGCGGTTTCCCCCTTGCGCGCGGTGGTAGATGTCTCGGGCGATGCCCATCAGGCTGTGCGTTTACCGGCAGAGTGGCAGCAGAGTGAAGCCGTTCAGCGTTATCTGGCGCGGCTGGAGCACTCTTCTTTTGTCAGCCAAATGGAACAGGGATCAATGCAGATGACGTGGGCCGAATCGCGTCTGCTGAGTGATGATCCGCGCAAGGGACTTGGCAAAGCGAAACGTTCCAGCCTGTTGCCGCAACGCATGCTGGAGGTGATTGGCACACCGCAACAGCAGTTCGATATCATTTCGGCGTATTTTGTGCCCACGCGTGCCGGCGTGGCTCATCTGGTCGCACTGAAGCGGCGGGGTGTCAAAATCGCCATACTCACCAATTCACTGGCGGCCAATGATGTGTCCGTGGTGCACGCAGGTTATGCGCGCTGGCGTAAAAAGCTGCTGCGTCATGGAATTGCGCTGTATGAGATGAAGCCACAAGCGAATGCCAGTGAAGCCCCACATGACCGTGGGTTAACCGGTAATTCCGGCTCAAGCTTGCATGCGAAAACCTTCACCGTCGATAACCGAAAAGTGTTTATCGGCTCGTTTAATTTTGATCCCCGCTCTGCGGTGCTGAATACCGAAATGGGACTGGTGATTGAGAGTGAAGCCCTGGCGCAGCAAACCCATCAGCGCTTTATTGCCGGGATGCGCGATCGTGCCTGGGCACTGCGTCTGGACAACTGGGGGCGGGTGAACTGGGTTGAATATCCCGATAAAGCAGGTGAGGTGGTGCACAAGCATGAGCCGCAGTGTACGTGGGTACAACGACTGTTGGTGCGATTGGTGTGGCGCTTACCGGTGGAGTGGTTGTTGTAAATGCCGCAGGACATGCTGGCGCACCGGACAACAATCGCCCCCACATTGTGGGGGCTGATGCCGATTACCGTGTAGCAGAGGGCGTTTTAACTTCATTGCGCTGTGGTTTACCTGAGAACAGGAAACGCAACAGCGGAATGCGCAGATGGATTTCGTACAGCGTAAAAGCAATCCCAAACACCATCAGCAAGCCCACAAAAAAGCCCAGCGTGTTGCTGCTAATGTGTGGGGTGACGTAGATGCCATACAAAATGGTCAGCGGATGGTGCACCAGATAGATAAACAGTGAGGCATTCACTAAATACATGATGCGCGGTGAGTGGCTGTTCAGCAGCTTGTGGCCAAAGCTAAAGCAGACATTCAGCATACAAAGTCCCATCAGGGTTGAGATCACCTCATCGATTTCATACAGCCAGCCATCGCCGCTGCTGTAGCGTTGATTCAGGCTATAGGCGATAAACACCGCAATGGCGCCAAAGCACATCACCGGATTGAAGCGCACAAACAAGGCTTTCAGCGCCTGATGTTTCCATGCCAGCGCACCGAGCATAAAGAACGGCAGGAACGTCAGGGTTTGCATCACGGCCACGCTGAACAGACCGTCGGCGAACACGGCCGGTACGGCATAAAACAGCGCGCGGCGGAACAGACACCAGACCAATGCATAAGCCAGAAGTGCCAGCGTCAGTTTCCCCCAGCCTACCTGCTGATAATCAATCTTCCGCTGCTGAGTGCTCAGCCAGCGGAAGGTCAGCATGCCGAATGCCGTCAGAATCACTAAAACCAGTAAAAACCACAGGTGAGAAATCAGTTCCCACGCCAGCGTGTTGTACTTGTCATACCAAGAAAAGCTATCCCAATGACCCACTTTGTCGGTCAGATTTTTTAGCATAAAAAACTGCGGCAGGGTAATGAGCGGAATGGCGGTTAACAGCGGGATACCTACACGCTCCATGCGGACCTTCAGCCAGTGTTGTGGCTGATAGCGCAGGTAAAGCATGTAGGAAAAATAACCAGAAATAACAAAGAACACCTGCATGCGGAAGGCGTGGATGAAGTCATTCAAAACGGTTAACCACATTGAGGCATCGTGGCTATTCACGGCCCAGCGCTGTGTGGAGTAAATCAACGAGACGTGAAAGGGCACGCCTAATAACATTAAGTACGCTCGAATGGAGTCGAGAAAATATTCGCGTTCGGGTTTTGCTGAACTCATAAGCTTCCAATTTGTCAGTTTACTTGCCGGTTTCACCCTGAAACCGGATTATGCTGGCTGAAAATTCTACCGCCTGTAAACAGCGTATACTATCAGGTGATTCTGTATCTTAACCTGAAGGGTTTAATTATCCGAAAAGCACACTTTCAGCTTACAAATCAGCGGAACAATCTTGTGCATAAGCTGTCGGAAAACCGAATAATCCTTTAAGATAAACGGGTTTGATCTGAGCACACGAAAGGGGGGGATGTGCTAAATAAAGTGAATAAAAAAGTGGGACTGGTAAAAATGCGCTGGGTAGGCGCGGCAGTTCTGCTGGCGTTGTACGCCAACAATAGCTGGGCGTTCAACATTGATGATGTAGCAAAACAAGCCAAGGCGCTGGCAGGGAAGGGTTACGAAGCGCCGAAGAGCAATTTACCCTCTCAGTTTCGTGATATGAAATTTGCGGATTATCAGCAGATCCAGTTTAACCACGACAAAGCATACTGGGGCAAACTGCGCACGCCGTTTAAGCTCGAGTTTTACCATCAGGGCATGTATTTTGATACGCCGGTGAAAATTAATGAAGTCACCGCCTCATCAGTACGTGAAATCAAATATAACCCTGACTATTTCAACTTCGGCAACGTGAAACACGATGCTGATTCCGTCAAGAACCTCGGGTTTGCCGGATTCAAAGTACTGTATCCTTTAAACAAAAAGGGTAAAGACGACGAAATCACCAGTTTCCTGGGCGCCAGCTATTTCCGCGTGATTGGCGAAGGTCAGGTGTATGGTCTTTCAGCGCGCGGCTTAGCGATTGATACTGCACTGCCATCAGGTGAAGAGTTCCCGCGCTTTAAAGAGTTCTGGATTGAACGTCCAAAACCTCAGGACAAGCAGCTGGTGATCTATGCACTGCTGGATTCACCACGTGCGTCCGGTGCTTATCGCTTCATTATCAAGCCGGGCAAAGAGTCGACGGTGGATGTGCAGTCTAAGGTTTACCTGCGTGATAACGTCGGCAAGCTGGGTGTTGCGCCACTCACCAGCATGTTCCTGTTTGGTGCTAACCAGCCTTCACCGGTGACCAACTTCCGTAACGAATTGCACGATTCTAACGGATTGTCGATTCATGCTGGCAACGGCGAGTGGATCTGGCGTCCGCTGAACAACCCGAAACATCTGGCGGTGAGCACGTTCACCGTGGAAAACCCTAAAGGGTTCGGTTTGCTGCAGCGTGGCCGTGATTTCAGCCATTATCAGGATCTCGACGATCGCTACGACCTGCGTCCAAGCGGTTGGGTTGAGCCACAGGGCGACTGGGGTAAAGGCCGAGTTGAACTGGTCGAAATCCCAACGGCCGATGAAACCAACGACAACATCGTGGCCTTCTGGACGCCAGAGTCATTGCCTGAGCCGGGCACAGAGATGAACTTCCAGTATCGTCTGCACTTCACGCGTGATGAAAACCAACTGCATCAGGATGATGTGGCGTGGGTGAAAAACACGCTGCGTTCTGCGGGTGATGTGAAGCAGTCTAACCTGGTACGTCAGCCGGATGGCTCCATTGCCTTTACCATCGACTTCGTCGGTAAAGCGATGAGCAAATTACCGGACAATACCCAGGTCGCGCCTCAGGTCAGTGTGGGCAACAACGCCGACGTGGTTGAGCAGAGTGTGCGCTACAACCCGGTGACCAAAGGCTGGCGTTTGGTATTGCGTCTGCGCGTGAAAGATAACAAGCAGCCGACCGAAATGCGTGCGGCGCTGGTGAGCGGCGACAAGACATTGACGGAAACCTGGAGCTATCAGCTACCTGCCAATGAATAAATCGACTTTTTTACCTCAATCTTACGTGGAGGCCCTGCCGCTTAATGCGGCGGGGCGCGCTCGTCTGAGTGATTCGTTACAGAATGCCCAGGCGTTCCACGCTATTCATACGGCGCTGGGGCAAGATGTTGCCGCCAGCGATCGCCCGGATGATGCGCCGCTAAAATCGGTGTCATCACGCGTACAGATGGCCTGGCCGGATTCACTGGCCGAGGGTCAACAACTCAGTAAGGATTATCTCGACCGCACCACGCTGAAGGCGATGCCTAAAGTGAAGCGCTCGCTGATGTTCCCTGAGATCTGGCGCACCAACCCGATCGCGCGTGCATGGGATTCTGTGCGTGGGAAAAAATCCACGCCGCGTTATGCCACAGCGGAAGAGCAAAAGACCGAAGATAAGTGGCGTCATGTCGGTTCTATGCGCCGTTATGTCCTGCTGATTCTGACGATTTTACAGACGGTAGTGGCGACCTGGTACATGAAAACCATTCTGCCATATCAGGGCTGGACGCTGCTCGATCCTATCGAGTTGTTTAACCAGAACTGGCTGCAGTCGGTAGAGCTGATCCTGCCTTACATTTTGCAAACCGGGATATTGTTCCTGTTTGCCATTCTGTTCTGCTGGGTGTCCGCTGGTTTCTGGACCGCGTTGATGGGCTTCCTGCAGTTGATGATGGGTCGCGACAAATACAGCATTTCGTATTCGACCACGGGTGATGAGCCGCTCAATCCGGAGCATCGTACTGCGCTGATCATGCCGATCTGTAACGAAGACGTTGAACGCGTATTCGCCGGTCTGCGTGCCACCTGGGAATCGGTGCAGCGCACAGGTAATGCCGAGCACTTTGATGTCTATATCCTGAGCGACAGCTACGATGCCGATATCGCCATCGCTGAGCAGAAAGCCTGGATGGAGCTGGTGCGTGATGTCGGAGGCGCAGGCAAGATTTTCTATCGCCGTCGCCGTCGTCGTGTGAAGCGTAAAAGCGGCAACATCGATGACTTCTGCCGTCGCTGGGGCAGCAATTACAGCTACATGGTGGTGCTGGATGCTGACAGCGTGATGAGCGGTGAGTGTCTCACCGGACTGGTGCGCATGATGGAAGCCAATCCGAACGCCGGTATTATCCAGTCGTCGCCAAAAGCGTCAGGCATGGACACGCTTTATGCGCGTTGTCAGCAGTTCGCGACCCGCGTCTATGGCCCGCTGTTTACCGCCGGTCTGCACTTCTGGCAGTTGGGTGAATCGCACTACTGGGGCCATAACGCCATCATCCGTGTTCAGCCGTTCATCGAGCACTGTGCGTTAGCACCGCTGCCTGGTGAAGGTTCTTTTGCCGGTTCAATTCTGTCACATGACTTCGTTGAAGCCGCGCTGATGCGCCGTGCCGGTTGGGGGGTGTGGATCGCCTATGATCTGCCGGGCTCTTACGAGGAACTGCCGCCGAACCTGCTGGATGAACTGAAGCGTGACCGTCGCTGGTGCCACGGTAACCTGATGAATTTCCGACTGTTCCTGGTGAAGGGGATGCACCCGGTTCACCGTGCGGTGTTCCTGACCGGTGTGATGTCTTATCTGTCAGCACCGTTGTGGTTTATGTTCCTCGCCTTGTCCACCGCGTTGCAGGTGGTACATACGCTGATGGAACCGACCTACTTCCTGCAACCGCGCCAGCTGTTCCCGGTGTGGCCGCAGTGGCGTCCTGATTTGGCGATCGCGTTGTTCTCTACCACGTTGGTACTGCTGTTCCTGCCGAAGCTGCTCAGTGTGGTGTTGATCTGGTTCAAAGGTGCCAAACCGTATGGTGGTGCCATTCGCCTGTTCTGCTCGCTGATTCTGGAAATGCTGTTCTCGGTGTTGCTGGCACCGGTGCGTATGCTGTTCCACACGGTATTCGTGGTCAGCGCGTTCCTCGGCTGGGAAGTGGTGTGGAACTCACCGCAGCGTGATGACGATGCTACACCATGGGGCGAAGCTTTCCGTCGTCATGGTTCTCAGATGCTGTTAGGTATCGTTTGGGCGGCCGGTATGGGTGTGCTCGATCTGAACTTCTTATGGTGGCTGGCGCCGATTGTGTTCTCACTGATTCTGTCGCCGTTCGTGTCGGTGATGTCGAGCCGTGCAACGGTGGGACAGAAGAGTAAGAATGCGAAGCTGTTCCTGATCCCGGAAGAGTATGAACCACCGAAAGAGCTGGTTGATACCGATCACTACCTGCAGTTGAACCGCGAGCGGGCGTTGAAGAATGGCTTTATGCATGCCTTATTCAACCCGGCATTCAATGCACTGGCAACCGCAATGGCCACGTCGCGTCACAATCAGAGTGCGTTGCTGGATCATGCACGCGACCGCCGTGTCGATCAGGCACTGAGCGATGCGCCTGAGAAACTGAACCGCGAGCAGCGTTTGCAGCTCATCAGTGACCCAGTAGTGCTGGCGCGCGTGCACTCACGCCTGTGGGAAAGTGCAGAGAAATATCATCAATGGGTGGAGAGTTATCAGAAATTGACACTCAATCCTGAGGCGCTTCCACAGCGCTAACCTCGAAAATCTAAAAGCGGCAGCGATGCCGCTTTTTTTTGCCAACATGCTGACTAACACAATCTTTACGCGCACAGGTGTAGTTATTCCACCCGTGACCCGGTTAAACTAACGCCAGTTCATTGTGAGTAAATGTTGTGAATTATTTCCTTAAATTAACCCTATTGTGTGCCACCACACTCGTGTTGAGCGGCTGCGGCAGTATTATCAGCCGAACCGTCCCGGGACAGGGACATGGCAGCCAGTATTATCCCGGTGTGCAATGGGATGTGCGTGACGGGCCATGGCGCGTGCTGACCATCCTTGATCTGCCACTCTCGCTCGTGATGGATACGCTGTTGCTGCCCGTCGATGCCAGCCACGGCCCTTACGAGTAACGCTTACGCCCATTTATCCGATGGGCTATCGTCATCTTCCCATTCCTCTGCCGCAGCTTCACCCTCTTCTAGATCGCGTGGTGGCTCCAGCTGGAATTCCCCTTCATCCCACTCGTGCAGGGTGTTTTCCGACTGCCACTCCTGACGCAGTTCCACCTCGTCGAAATCGCCGTCAAATATCGCCTGGGCTGCTTCGCCGCTGCAGATCGGCAGGCATTCACCTTGCTCATCTTCACCGTCAAAGAACTCTGCCTGCCACATGATGTCACCATCCTGCATCACGTACTTTTGTAGCGAGAACTGGCTCACGCTGGCATCGTCTTCGTGCACATTCGTCTGGCTGGCGAGAAACTCCTCGCGTGCGGCGTCGATAGCTTCTTCAAGCGTGCTGTACAAGCTCATAATGAACTCCATGTCTGTTGAAAGGGATTTCACAGAAGAATAGACGAAAAATGGAAGTGTGCAGGGCAGGCATAGAATAACGGCGGGCGGATGAATGCAATTCAACCGCCCAAACCGTTTAGATCATCTTTTGCGGGAAATGCAGTACAGGACGTACTGACTCGCGAATAATAGGAGCAGAGTAACGAATGCAGCATTTAATACAGGGTTTCACCTTTTTAAAATTAATACGAGCGGTTGATAAAGCCTGATTTAAATTATAGAGCGTACCGATAAAAACCATATCCTCCTTAACGGGTAGACGTTTACACTCTTTCCGATGCAAGAGGTGGTAGCCCTCTTGATCGGTACTGATTGTCACGTAGTAATAGATGCCTTTATTCATATTATAGGTTCCTGCGATATATTTGCTGTGTGTAATCTTTTTATATTTTTAGAAGGGCAGTTATTTGGCTAACTGTCACGGTTGAAATTAACTGGAATCGATTTCGCTAACAAATTCCAGAAAGGAATAAGCAAGGCTCTTCTTTTGTAGAAACAGAATATAAAAGGGGTGAACTAAGACAATACCTTGTTATGTAAGTTAATTTTTACTGGATTGATAAGCGGAGCAAAAGCATTCAGCAATATTAAATAGGAATAGGCCTGGAATGCGTGAAAATTAGATCCGTGACCACCTGTTTCAATTGATGAAGCTTTTTGATGCTGCTGGATGAGAATTCAAAGAGATGCGCATTTTAGTGTTTACATTTCGTTAACAAAGATGAATATTCTGCATTTCTACAGGT
>NZ_DAMDQC010000116.1:0-13610 GCF_032082325.1 Pantoea sp. CTOTU50773
TCACGCATCGGCAAATTCACACGTGAGCGATCCACCGGCACGTTGCGCAGACTGAAGTACGCCAGAATTCCACCACAGGCCACCCAGATAATCGCCAGCCACAGCGTCCCGGTTTCCCCCAGCATCGGAATGGTCAGGCTTGGCAAATAGCTGCCGACCACGCCGATGCCGACGGAATACATTGCCCAGAACCAGCCGGTAGCTGCTGCCAGTTTCTCACGTGGCAAGACCTGCACCAGCATCATCATGAACGAGTAGATAAACAGCGGATAAGCCAGCCCGCGGATACCGTAGAACAGCACCATCAGCGGATAGTTGCGCAGACCAAGCCCCAGCGACATAAACAGCGCATGCATCACGATCCACAGCACAAAGCCAATCATCATGGCGCGCTGCGGGGTGATCAGCTCAGCCACCACGCCCGACGCCCAGGCCGCCAGCGCCGCCGCTAAACCATAGAAAGTAAACACCACCGCAGATTGCGCAGGTGTAAAGCCCATGTCGGTGATATGGCGCGACAGAAACGCCATTTCAAAGCCATCACCCGCCATGAAAATCGCGATAGCGAGGAAGCCCCAAAACATCTTTTTCGGTAAGCCAAACCAGTATTCGTTCGATTGCATCACCATCACCTTCTATTCGGTAAGCCGTTATGCAGGCAGCAAGCTGCGCACCTGTTGTTGTTGGATGTAGAGTTCGCGGAACAGACGCAGCCGCTTTTGCAGCACCGCACCGCGCGTGGCATCCGGTTGATATCGTGCCTGCACCAGTGGTTTCAGGCAGACCTCTTGCTCATTACCGCCATCGCCCAGCCATGCCAGTCGTGCGGCGCCCAGCGCACCGGATGCGCTGGCCGGATGGGTGACGATGGGCAGTTGCAACACGTCGGCAATCAGCTGTGCCCACAGCGTGCTGCGTGCTCCACCGCCGGTCAGGCTGCATTGCTGAATGTGGTGCTGGGCATCCCCGAGCACCGCCAGCCCATCCGCCAGCCCAAATGCCACACCTTCGATCACCGCATAGCCCAGCAAAGCACGCGGTGTTTCGTGGCGAAGATTGAAGAAAGAACCGGAGGCATCAGGATCGTTATGCGGCGTGCGCTCACCTGACAGGTAAGGCAGGAATATCGGGGCACTCCGCAGTTGTTCATCGCTGAGCTGTGCCATCTCCTCCATCAACTGGCTTTCGCTAACCGACAGCAGATTACACAACCAGCGCAGGCAACTGGCGGCACTCAGCATCACACTCATTTGATGCCAGCGACCCGGTAGCGCATGGCAGAAGGCATGCACGCCGGATTGAGGGTCGGCTTGCAGGCGATCGTTCACAACGAAAATCACACCGGAAGTGCCCAATGAGATAAAAGCATCCCCCGTATTCACTGCACCCACGCCGACCGCCGATGCGGCATTGTCACCGCCACCACCCGCCACCGTAACCGAGGTGGATAGACCCCACTCACTCGCCAGTGCCGATTGCACACGGCCACTCACCGCGCTGCCTTCCACCAGTTCAGGCATCTGCGCGCGCGTCAGTCCGGTGATGGCCAGCAGTTCTTCAGACCAGTCACGCTGTGCCACATCCAGCCATAGCGTACCGGCAGCATCCGAAGGCTCGCTGACAAAGTGCCCGGTAAGACGCCAGCGCAGATAATCTTTCGGCAGCAGGACCTTATCGATGCGGCTGAAGATCTCCGGCTCATGTTCCGCCACCCAGCGCAGTTTCGGCGCGGTGAAGCCGGGCATGATCATGTTGCCGCTGATCGCCATCATCTGCGGATAGCATTTACGCAGCACCTCACACTGTGGCGCACTGCGCGTGTCGTTCCACAAGATGCACGGACGCAAAACCTTGCCATCCGCATCCAGCAGCACGGCCCCGTGCATCTGGCCGGATAAGCCGATGGCACGGATAGCAGCCCACGCATCAGGAGATTGCTGACGCAATGCCGCCAGCACCTCAGTGCAGGCTTGCCACCAGCGTTCGGGATCCTGTTCTGCCCAGTGGGGATGTGGGCGCTGCACAGTGAGCGTGGCATGCTGTGACGCCACAATCTCACCATACGCGTTGATGATCAGCGCTTTAAGCTCTGACGTACCGATATCAATGCCGAGATACATGATTACACCGCCGCCAGTTCTGGCTGTTTCAGCCACTGTTGCAAACTTGCGACACGGTGCGTCACCAGCGCATGAAACGCCTTGTCGTTGGCCAATTCGGCAAACAGCGCGCTATCACTCAGGAAGGCCTTCAGCGGATCGGCACTGGCGAACTGGTTACGCAGCGCATCGGCCTGTAGCGCACCATCCTGATAGGAATACGGCAGATCGTCATTGGCCCAGCGCTGCATAAACAGGAAGAACAGTGCCGGAATCACCGCTGTTGCACTGGGTTGCGCACCGCGCTGGTAGCACTGTTGCAGGGTTGGCGTCACCATGCCGGGAATTTTGGACAGGCCATCAGCGCCCACGCGCTGGTTGGTGTCTTTGATGTATGGGTTGCTAAAGCGGGCCAGCACCACGTCGCGGTAATCGGCTAAATCAAGCGGGCTGGGCGACAGAGAGGGAATGACATCCTGAGTGACGTAGTCGTGCGCCAGTTGATAAATCGCCGGATGACGTGTGCTGTCATCGATATAGTTCAAGCCAATCAGCGTGCCCGCCCAGGCAATCGCGGCATGCGTCGCATTGAGGATGCGGATTTTCGCTTCTTCCCACGGCAGCACCGACTCCACCAGCTCAACGCCGACCTTTTCCAGCGCCGGACGCCCGGCAATAAAGTCATCTTCAATCACCCACTGAATAAAGGACTCTGCCATCACCGCTGCCCCATCCTGTTTGCCGGTTGCGGCTTGCACGCGCTCCGCCACATCCGGCGTAGGGCGCGGTGTGATGCGATCGACCATGGTATTCGGTGAAGTGGTCTGCGTGCGCACCCAATCTGCCAGCGCGGTATCGCCTTTGGCGGCAAGGAAGGCGAGGAATCCCTCACGGAAACGCTCACCGTTGTGGCGCAGGTTGTCACAGTTCAGCAGTGTGACCGGCGCGCCACCTTGTGCAACACGCGCTGTCAGGATGCGGCTGAGTGCGCCATAAATAGTGCGGATGTCGCCACCCAGATCGGCCTTCACGTCTGCCTGATTGAGATCCAATTTAAATTCAGGTGTCAGGTAGTAGCCCGCTTCAGTCACGGTAAAGCCAATTACACGGGTTTGCGGATTGGCCCCCTGCTCAACCAGCGCGCTAATTTCACTGTCCCACGGCAAGATTTTGCGCAGCGAGGTGATGGTTTCGTAATCGCGCTCACCTTCTGGCGTCACGGTTTCCAGCACATATTCGCCATTCTGCGCCGCGAGCTGATTGAGCAACGGCACTGCGTCATTGCGGATATTACCGAGCGCGATGCCCCAGCTTTCATCTCCCTGCTCGCGCAGTTTATGCAGATACCACGCCTGATGTGCCCGATGGAAAGATCCCGCGCCGATGTGCATCCACACTGATTGATTGGTCATAATCGCCTCAATTAAACATTTGCCACAAGACAGGGCATTTGCCCGATGACAGGTAGCATAGTGTGCGTGGCGAGGATCGTTCTGCGAGCCTTATCACAAATAATACATTTGCTCTTTTTTTGGGCTTTTGCTCAGTTAGTGCTTTTCGTAAAACACGCGCTAAGATGTCGCATCAGTTTTGACGGAACAGCGTGATGAGCAGAGAAGAGAAAAAGCAGGAGCTGGCCGCACGTGCCGCGTGGATGTACTACGTTGCAGGCGTCACGCAGCAAGAGATTGCGCAGGCATTGGGATTGTCACGTCAGGTTGCGCAGCGTCTGGTCTCCAGCGCACGCGAGATGGGCATGGTGAGCGTAAAAATCGATCATCCCGTCACCCACTGTTTGCAGCTGGCGCGCGAGGTGCAGGAGAAATTTGGTCTGGATCTGTGCCGCGTGGTGCCATCGGCCAATCTGAATGATGACGCCATTCAACAAATGCTGGCGGTGGAAGGCGCGGCGGTGATGTCACAGTTCATCAATGAGGAAACGCCGCAGGTGTTTGGCATTGGTTCGGGCAAGACTCTACGCTCAATGATCGATGCATTGCCTTGGGTGGATCGTCCGCAGCATCAGTGCGTTTCGATGATTGGGGCGATTGCACGCGATGATTCCGGTACACGCTACGATGTGCCGTTGAAAATGGCCGAAAAGATGCAGGGCAAATATTTCTTCATTCCTGCGCCGCTGTACGCCGACACACCACAGGATAAAGCGATGTGGGTGCAGCATCAGGTGTATCAGCGCGTCACCGATCGCGCATTGCAGGCGGACGTGGCTTTTGTGGGGATTGGGGAAGTGATGCCGGGTTGTCCGTTAAATGCCGAAGGATTTATCACCGATGCACAGGTTGAGGCACTGAATGCACGCGGCGTGGTGGGCGAAATGCTCGGTCACTTTTTCAATCAGCAAGGTGAGCGCGTGTGGGGCGAAACCGATGAGCTACTGACCAGCGTATTGCTGGAGAGCCAGACACAGCGCAAGATTATTGGTTTTTCCGGCAGCGAGCGGAAGTATCCGGCGATTCGGGCTGCATTGCAGGGCGGCTGGGTATCGGGACTGGTAACCGATGAAGATACGGCGCTGAGGTTACTGCGAGAGTGAGTTTTCAGCGCCTGCTCAGGAATCGGGGGCAGATCGTAAAGACGGCATAAACCATCCCTGGGCCTCAGCCCGCGCCATCCCTGGCGCGGGACGCTTTACTCCTCTGCCCCCGCTTCCATCGCCTTAACCATCGTGCAAAATTTACTTCAGCGATCCCGACAGGAACTGCTGCAAACGTGGGCTTTTCGGGTTGCCGAAAAGCTCATCTGGCGAGCCCTGCTCTTCAATCTTGCCCTGATGCAGGAAAATCACGTGATTGGAAACATGACGAGCAAACTCCATCTCATGCGTCACCACCACCATGGTTTTACCCTCTTCAGCCAGTTTCTGCATGATGCGCAGCACTTCGCCGACTAACTCGGGATCGAGCGCAGAAGTCGGTTCATCAAATAACAGCACTTCCGGCTCCATCGCCAGGGCGCGGGCAATGGACACACGCTGCTGCTGACCGCCCGAAAGATGCACCGGATATTTAGCACGCGCACGCTCATCAATGCCGACTTTATCCAGATATTTAATCGCACGCTCACGCGCTTCGGCTTTGCTCAGCCCCAGCACCTGGATTGGCGCTTCGGTGACGTTATCCAGCACCGTCATATGGCTCCACAAATTAAAGTGCTGGAACACCATGGTCAGACGAGTGCGCAGTGAACGCAGCTGCTCTTTGTTGGACACTTTCAGCTGTCCATCGGTATCGCGCACCAGATTGATTTGCTCGTTGTTAACCGAAATGGTGCCTTCGCTCGGCTTTTCGAGGAAGTTAATGCAGCGTAAGAAGGTACTTTTCCCGGAACCGGACGAGCCAATAATGCTGATCACATCGCCGGCGTTCGCCTGCAGTGATACGCCTTTCAAAACTTCATGTTCACCGTAACGCTTGTGCAGTTCGGTAACGCTTAATTTGTTGTCAGCCATAGTGATACTCAATGCGATGAAGAAGGTTTCACGTGCGCCAGGAAGCGGCGTTCCGCCTTGCGGAACAGGCTAATCAGCACGTAAGAGATAATCAGATACAGCACCGCAGCGATGCCAAACGCGGTAAACGGCTGGTAGGTCGCCGAGTTAATATCACGCGCGATTTTCAACAGATCTGGCACCGTGGCAGTAAATGCCAGCGCGGTGGAGTGCAGCATTAGGATCACTTCATTACTGTAGGCTGGCAGCGCGGTACGCAGCGCCGACGGTAGTATGATGCAGCGATACATTTTAAACGGGGAGAAACCGTAAGCGCGTGCCGCTTCAATTTCGCCATGGGGAACCGCGCGAATGGCCCCGGCAAAAATTTCGGTGGTGTAAGCGCAGGTGTTCAGCGTAAAGGCCAGCAGCGTACAGTTCAGGCCGCTGCGGAAGAAGGCATTCAGCAGCTCCGATCCTTTCACCACTTCCAGCGTATACATGCCGGAATAGAACACCAGCAGCTGGACATACAGCGGCGTACCACGGAAGACATAGGTGAACAGCCAGACGGGCGTTGAGATATAACGATTTGGCGATACACGCGCAATCGCCAGCAACACCGCCATACAACCACCGATCACCACGGAAAGAATCAACAACCACAACGTAATGGCGACGCCGGTAAAACGGTAACCATCTGTCCAGAGCAGCTGTTTCCAATACTCCTGAATAATATCGATCATAGCTCTGCCCTTTTCACACCCACCGTGTAGCGGCGTTCAAGCCACCACAGCACGCCGTTCGACAGCGTGGTAAACACCAGATAAATCACCCCCGCGACGATCGCGAAGTAGAACGGCTGCCAGGTACTTTTACCCGCCAGCTGCGTGGCTTTCACCACGTCTTCCAGCCCCAGCAGCGACACCAGCGCTGTGGCTTTGAGAATCACCTGCCAGTTATTGCCAATACCTGGTAACGCAAAACGCATCATCGCCGGGAACAAAATACGACGGAAAGTTTGCGAACCGGTGAAACCGAAAGCGGTAGCCGCTTCAATCTGCCCTTTTGGCACAGCGAGGAAAGCACCCCGGAAGGTTTCAGTGAAATAGGCACCATAGATGAAGCCAAGTGTGATGATACCGGCCACCATCGGATCGATATCAAACTGCGCCATGCCCAGCGCATCAGTGACCGTATTGAGAGCGATTTGCAGACCGTAGAAGATCAGCAACATCAAAACCAGATCAGGTACACCGCGGATTAAGGTGGTGTAGCCTTCAGCAATCATCACCAGCAGGCGACTGCGAGAGAGTTTGGCGCCAGCGCCCATTAAGCCAAGCACTAAGGCAAGCACCACGGAGCTGAGTGCCAGCTCAAGGGTCACCAGGGTGCCTTTTAGGATTACTTCAGAATAGCCATACAGCATGGGTTCGATCCTGTCGTGAGGGAAAATAACAAACGCTGCCCAACTAACGGACAGTCCTGACCAGGATTTGAATCACAGGGTAGATGGCGGCAAGCGTATGAACCCCGGGAGTTTACATAAGTAAGCGCCCGGAGTGAATAGTTATGACCAACCCTGCTGCAAATCAATCATCAAGGTCAGAAAACAGGACAATTAATCGCCGTACACGTTGAAATCAAAGTACTTCTTCGCAATCTTGTCGTAGGTGCCATCTTTACGCATGGCATCGAACGCTTTGTCGATGGCTGCTTTCAGATCGGCATCGTCTTTGCGCAAGCCCATACCAGTACCGACACCAAAGATTTTGTCATCTTTAACCGCTGGACCGGCAAACGCATAGTTTTTGCCCACTGGCTGTTTTAGGAAGCCCTCGCTCGCCTGCACTTCATCCTGGAAAGCCGCATCGATACGACCTGCATCCAGATCCTGATACACCAGATCCTGGTTGGCGTATGGCGTTACAGTGACACCCTTAGGACGCCAGTTTTCGTTGGCGTAGGTTTCCTGAGTGGTGCCCTGCAGCAAACCAATGTTTTTACCTTTCAGCGATTCGATGGTCGGTTGCAGGCTGGAACCTTTCTTCGCCACTAAACGCGCATTGGCGGCGTAAAGTTTTTCAGAGAAGGCGATCTCTTCCTGACGTTTCTCGGTGATGGAGAGAGAAGAGATGATAGCGTCGATCTTCTTCGCTTTCAGCGACGGGATCAGTGCATCAAAATCACTTTCCACATAAGTACATTTGGTCTCGATACGCTTACAGATTTCGTTCGCCAGATCGATGTCAAAGCCGACTAACTGGCCTTGTGCATTCTTGGATTCAAACGGCGGGTATGTCGGGTCAGTCCCGATGCGCAGCGTTTTTGGTACCGCAGCGAACACGCTCGCAGCGCTGGACATGGCCAGCATCAGGGAAAGAGCCAGAACTCGCTTTTTCATAGGTAACCCTCAAGTGAAGTGCTTATTGTTATATGGTCGTGATGTGTGTTTGCGCTGAATGATTTGCAGGTTTCATGCCAGTTATGCAAAACGGCGAAAGCGTGCTCAGGCGCACTAAATACCGCGCCCTTCAGGGGCGCAAGCACTTAGTTTGTGAGGGAAATATAACAGCGACGTGAGGAAGAAAAAGCGACATTGTTAACTTTTGGTGCACAAGATGCACGAAGAGTGATCGGGCACGCGAAATTGCACACAGTTAGTGCAAAATTGCACCATTATGCGCCATGCCAACGGGTAAACAGGTCTTGCGGCAGCTCAATATCGAATTGATCAATGACGCGATTGACAGTTTGATCGACCAGATCTTCAATTTTTTGTGGGCGGTGATAAAAAGCGGGCACCGGCGGCATGATCAGTGCGCCTAATTCCGCGGCCGTGGTCATCATGCGTAAATGCCCAAGATGCAGCGGCGTTTCGCGCACGCACAGGACCAGTTTACGCTGCTCCTTCAGCACCACATCGGCGGCGCGCGTCAGCAAACTATCACTGTAGCTGTGCACGATGCCGGAAAGGGTTTTCATTGAACAGGGTAAAATCACCATGCCAAGTGTCTTGAAGGAACCTGATGAGATGCTGGCAGCGATATCACGTACGTCATGCACCACATCAGCCAGTGCTTGCACATCACGCAGGCTGTAATCCGTTTCCAGCGATAACGTCTGACGCGCAGCCGGACTGATCACCAAATGGGTTTCCACATCGGCCAAAGGTTGCAGCACTTGCAACAATCGCACGCCGTATATCGCGCCACTGGCGCCGGAAATACCAATGATCAGTCGTTTCATTATTCAGCCCTGCCCGTTCAGATTGCGGCAATGATAGCCGCTCACTGAGCAAAAATACAAAAACAAACAGGGCGGAGTCTCCCCCGCCCTGTTAAAGATGAGCACCATGAGGCGGTTAGCCTTCGTTATGCAGCTCCAGACCTTCCACTTCGTTCTGACGCTGAATCGCTTTCGCATCGTCATTACGCAGTGACTGCAAATACTCGAGGTACTGCTGGTCGACATCTTTGGTGACGTAAACGCCGTTGAATACCGAGCACTCAAACTGTGCGATATCCGGGTTCTCTTCACGTACTGCTTCGATCAGATCATCGAGGTCCTGGAAGATCAGCGCATCGGCTTTGATCAGCTGACGAATTTCTTCCACTTCACGACCATGTGCGATCAGTTCGGTAGCGCTCGGCATATCGATACCGTAGACGTTCGGGAAACGAATTTCCGGCGCGGCAGACGCCAGGTAAACACGTTTTGCACCGGCTTCGCGCGCCATTTCAATGATCTGCTCAGACGTGGTGCCACGCACGATGGAGTCGTCAACCAGTAGCACGTTCTTATCACGGAACTCAGCACGGTTGGCGTTCAGTTTGCGGCGAATCGCGCTACGACGCATATGCTGGCCTGGCATGATAAAGGTGCGGCCCACATAGCGGTTTTTCACGAAGCCCTGACGATATGGCTTGTCGAGAATACGGGCGATTTCCAGCGCGGCATCCGTGGAGGTTTCCGGGATAGGAATCACCACATCGATATCCAGATCTTCCCATTCGCGGGCAATTTTCTGACCGAGTTTGGTGCCCATACGCACACGTGCGCTGTAGACCGACACCTTATCAAGGAAGGAGTCTGGACGCGCAAAGTAGACGTATTCGAACAGGCAAGGGTTGGTTTTGGGATTCTCAGCACACTGGCGCGTGGAGAGTTGTCCCTGCTCGGTGATGTACACCGCTTCACCAGGCGCCACATCGCGGATGAACTCGAAGCCTAAAGTATCCAGTGCCACGCTTTCTGACGCCACCATATATTCGGTGCGACCATCAGCAATCACGCGTTTACCCAGCACTAATGGGCGAATCCCGTTTGGATCGCGGAACGCAACTAAGCCATGGCCAATAATCATCGAAACCACTGCGTAAGCGCCGCGCACCTGTTGGTGCACTGCCGCTACCGCAGCAAAAATGTTGTCAGCTTCCAGCGGGTCATGCTGGAAACGGTCGAGCTCCTGCGCAAAGATGTTCAGCAGGATTTCAGAATCAGAGGTGGTGTTAACGTGACGGCGACCCACTTCGAACAGATGCTTACGCAGTTCGTGCGCGTTGGTCAGGTTGCCGTTGTGCGCCAGCGTGATGCCATACGGGGAGTTTACGTAGAAAGGCTGCGCTTCAGAAGCGCTGGAACTGCCCGCGGTTGGATAGCGAACATGGCCAATCCCGATATTACCCTGCAAACGCTGCATGTGGCGTGCTTCGAAGACATCGCTCACCAGGCCATTCGCTTTACGCAGACGGAAGCAGTTAAGCGCATCGATGGTACAAATGCCGGCGGCATCTTGCCCGCGGTGCTGCAGCACCGTTAACGCGTCATAGATCGACTGGTTTACTGGCATAAAACCGGTGATACCAACAATACCGCACATGTTGTCATTTCCTCATTGGCCGCACTCCCGGTGGCGTTACCGGGGTATAAAACTGGACGTGCTTTTCAGGTAATCGAAAAACCACCTGATGATGTAACTGAACTGGGGAATGAGTTGCGACTGTTGCCAGTCCGGGCTTTTGGAAAAGCCGGTGAATGTATCGAGGAAGAAGAGCATAGCGGAAACAATCAGCACGCCACGCAACGCCCCGAAACAGACCCCCAACACCCTGTCGGTTCCCGACAAGCCGGTTTTTTCCACCAGCGAGCCGATCACATAGTTCACGATGGCACCCACAATCAGAGTGGCAACGAATAACACCGCTATCGCGATGCCGTTGCGAACCAGTTCGTCGTCAAAACCTGTAAACCAGACTGCAAGGTAGGTGTAGTAATGACTGGCGACAAAAAACGCGCATCCCCAGGTAACGAGAGATAAGGCTTCCCGGACAAACCCACGAATCAGGCTGACCAGAGCCGAAAAACCAACTACCGCAATAATGACGTAATCAATCCAGATCATGAACGCTTCCAACCCAGTGCTTATGCACCCCTGCATCCAGTTCGGGGCGCATTCTAACAGAAAAAGAAAACGTTTGCGTAGGGTTTTCCGGTTCTGTATCCATAAAAAGGGCGATGAAAAAAACTTTCCTCGCCCTGAGTAAAATCAGCAATTTAACCCACTGATATAAAACAGCTTTACGACAACATTTCGCTTAACCGCTTGTGCTATACCGCGCCTTTTACTGCTATCGGCGCGGCTTATCACAGCATTAACGCGTGCCGTACGGTTTCACCACGCCACCGAGCCCGGAGATGCTTTGTAGCTCACTCAGCGAACTCTGCAGCTTCGCTTTTGAGGCATCCGGCCCCACATAAATGCGCGTGATTTGTCCCTGCACCGGCGTGGATGGCACGGTAAAGGCACGATATCCTGACAGACGCAGTTGCGCCACAATCTCACTGACCTTGGCCGCATTCTTTAGCGCACCCAGCTGAACCACAAACGCCTGCCCCGCAGGAACCGCTTCCGGTTCACTCTGTTTCGGTGTTTCGACCACTTTTGGCTGCTCAACCGGTTTCGGTTGTTCTACCACTTTGGGCTTCGGTTGTTCGACCGGTTTTGGCTTCGGCTGTTCAACCGGCTTAGGTTTGGGCTGCTCGACCACTTTTGGCTTCGGCTGCTCAACCGGCTTCGTCTGCTGATGCACCGGCGGCGGTGTCACCAGCGTAGGCTCGCTGTTCTGCACCGGTTGCGCATTGCCATTGCTGGCCGAGCTGCTGGCTTTACCGTTATCCGAGGTTTGCGCCGTGCTCGCCCCTTCCGGCGGCTGCGCCGGGAGCGGTTGCGTCACCGGCGGCACCATTTCGCTATCCTGCTGATCGTCCGGCTTTGGCACCAGCGGAATCGCTGCGAACTCTTCTTTGTAATGCTTTTTCTTGCCGTCGAGCAGCCCCGGCAGCACGATGACGCCAATCGCCACCAAAATGACGGTACCGACTAAGCGATTTTGAAACTTACTTGCCACTGCCATTCTCCGCTGACATCGATTCCATAACCTGTGCAACGGTGTGGAAAGAACCACACACCAGAATCACATCCTCAGGCGCGGCTTGCTGACGCGCGGCCTGCCATGCTGCATCGACGTTATCATACGCATTGCCACCTTCAAGGTGGGCGATCAGCTCATCGGCGGTGGCGCCACGCGGACCGTCAAGCGGTGCACAGAACCAGCGATCCACCTGCGGTGCCAGCGCGGCCAGCGTCCCCGCGATGTCCTTGTCATGCAACATGCCGACCACTGCATGCACTTTACCGCTTTTCGGCAACTCCGCCAGACGTGAAGCCAGATAATGCGCCGCATGCGGATTATGCGCCACATCGAGAATCACGCGCGGGCTTTCACTCACCGTCTGGAAGCGCCCAGGCAGAATCGCTAAGGGCAAATGTTCGCGGATCACCGCTTCGCTGACGTTGAGTCCTGATGCGCGCAGCGCGGTCAGTGCCGTTGCCGCATTGGGCAACGGCACCTGCGGCAACGGCAGATCGCGTAGTTCGCCATGCTCGTCCTGCAGTGACCAGCTGTTTTCCTGCTTCTGCCACTGCCAGTCACGGTTGATTTGCAGCAGCTGCGCGCCCTTCTCCGCCGCGACTTCGGCGATGGTGTGCGGCATATCGGCTTCACCGACGACTGCAGGTTTGCCACCACGGAACACGCCGGCTTTTTCGCGACCAATGCTTTCGCGATCCGGCCCCAGCCAATCGGTGTGATCGAGCGCGATGCTGGTGATCACCGCCACATCCGCATCGACGATATTGGTGGCATCAAGACGTCCGCCAAGACCCACTTCGAGGATCACCACATCAAGATTGGCCTCACGGAACAGATTCAGTGCAGAGAGGGTGCCGAATTCAAAGTAGGTGAGTGAAATGTCACCGCGTCCAGCTTCAATACTGGCGAAACTGGCGCTGTGCAGCGCTTCATCCAGCTCGGAGCCCTGCACGCGCACGCGTTCGGTGTAGCGCACCAGATGCGGCGAGCTGTACACGCCCACGCGATAGCCTGCGGCCATCAACAGCGTTTCCAGCGTGCGGCAGGTGGTGCCTTTGCCATTGGTACCGGCAACGGTGAAGATAAACGGAGCGGGTTTTAGCAGATCAAGGCGTGCGGCGACGCGTTGAATACGATCCAGGCCCAATTCGATGGCCTGTGAATGCAGGTGTTCAAGATAATGAAGCCACGTGGCCAAAGGCGACGTGGCTTGAGGAAGCTGCAGAGTGTCCATGTGTCCCGTTTACTCATCTTACACATCGTCATTCAAGCCGCAGCGGCGTGGGCTGCACTCAATCACCCCCGATCCCTTACTGGGTAAGCTGCCGGGGCTTCATTCGTTTGCCGCCTTGCTGCAACTCGAATGACTGGGTGTTTACGGTTCATTGGTGAAAAGCGTTTAACCACCGCTTTTCGTTGCCTGTCAGGCCTCGTTGCTCTCTGGCACAGCCGTAGAAGGCTGATCACCATCCTGCAGCGGCGCTGGCAGGTTCATCATTTTCGCCAGCAGGCTGGCCAGCTTAAAGCGCATTTCCGGACGACGGATGATCATGTCGATCGCGCCTTTTTCGATCAGGAACTCACTGCGCTGGAAGCCCGGCGGCAGTTTCTCACGTACGGTCTGCTCGA
>NZ_DAMDQC010000117.1:0-13554 GCF_032082325.1 Pantoea sp. CTOTU50773
GATTTGCCGCTGGAGGCGATACAAAATCCAATGATCGATGCCTATCTGGCCGCGTTACCGGCCGGTATTGCACCGCGCATACTCGCCTCGCGCACCGCGTTTGTTGCCGATTCAAATGACTATGCGCGTCGTCTCGCAGAGCCAGGATTGCGGCGCCAGGCTGAGCAGTTTCAGGCTGCTGGCCACGTCATCACTGGCCATACGCTGGAAAGCCATGCGCGGCAGCTTGATGCGCACTTTGGCGATGCACCTTCCGTCCTGGCGTCATTGCGCGCCGACTCAACCTTGCAACGTGTCACCGATATCACCTTCCAGGTGCACTCAATCGATCCGCCACACGCCGACATTCTGCGTTCAATTGAATTAATCGCTGATCACATCGCCCCTGAGCTACGTGCTCTGGAACAGGCTTAACAGGAGAAAATGATGTCTCAACCCGTTGATTTACTGGCCGCCTTAGCGGATATCGATCCCGCATCGCAACTCGCGTTAGCACGCAACGAGCGCCACGCAGCCACTCAGCACACACAAGGGAGCTATGAGGTGCTGTTTGGTGAAGATGATGCGGATCTCCCGCTGCAATGGCGGTTTGCCTTAGCCGCGCAGGTCGCCGACTGGCACGGCGCCACCCGCTTACAGGCGCATTATCAGCAACAGGTGAACAACAAGGCACATGACGCTCGCTTTGCGGCCGGTCACGCCTTTGCCGAACTGCTCAGCTTGCACCCGGGGGATGCAGCGCCCAAACACATTCAAAACCTGCAAAGCGCTGGCTGGGCACCGCGTGGCATCGTCACCCTCGCACAGTTAATCGCCTTTGTGAGCTTCCAGAGTCGTTTACTGACCGGTTTACGCCTGCTCAACGGCGAGCAGAGTGACGCGCAAGCGCACGCCGTGGCTGGCAAGTGGCACGATGCACCGTTGACGTTGAGTGGCCAAAACGCCCTCACCGCCTTTACCCAGCAAGAGTTAGGCTGGGAACCCTGGCTGGCAGCCAAACCGCTCAACGAATTTACCGCCGATGAACAGGCTACGTTGAAGAAAAACGGCCACAGCGACTCCGATTACTTCCGCCTGCTGGCACGTCATCTGCCGCTGCTGGAACAGCGAACGCTGACCGACAAAGGTATCTTTTACACCGCTGGCGGATTGCCGCGTGCTGAACGTGAACTGGCGGCCACCGTGGTCAGTAAAGTGAATGGCTGCATCTTCTGCGCCTCGGTCCACGCGCGTAAAGCCAGCCAGTTATCAAAAGACGATGCGGCAGTGCAAAAGCTGCTGAATGTTGCACCGGGCGCAGAGTTGGCACACGGCCAGTCACCACGCTGGGCCGCGATGATTGACCTGGTCGCGACGCTTTCCATCACTCCCGCTGCCGCCAGCCTGCAACAGGTGCAGACATTACGCGATCAGGGCTTCACCACGCTGGAACTGCTTGATGTGATCCAGTCCGCTGCTTTCTTTGCCTGGGCAAACCGTTTGATGTTGACGCTGGGCGAGCCTTTTTTACCTGAACACTCACAAGGATGACCATGACCGGGCAAACCCACTCCGCGCAGCGTTTTCACATCACCCTGACCGGTAAAGGCGCGCATGCCGCACGGCCACATGAAGGCATTGATGTGATTGTGATCGGCAGCCATATCGTTTCTGCGCTCTATGCACTCCCCAGTCGTCATCGCCAATGGACGCTGGGTATTACGCGCTTAACGGCCGGTAACAGCTGGAATGTGCTGCCTCAGACAGCGGAGATAGAGGGCATCGTCCGCAGTCAGGATCAGCACACCGATACGCAAATCACCACCCTGATTGCCGGCATTGCCGCCGGTTTTGGCGCGGAAACGCACGTCAACTGGCAGCCACTGTCAGCATCCGAACCGGACGCGTCAGCATGGGCGCGGTGACCATGAGAGCAAGGAGGAAAGCGATGGCGATTTCGGTACCGATTCCCCGTCTGGATCACGTGGTGATCAACGTGGCCGATCAGTTAGATGAGGCCAGTGCGCTGTTTCGTCGGTTGGGGTTTCAGCTCACCGAACGCGGCCATCATTCGCTCGGATCCAGTAACCATCTGGCCGTGTTTGGTGATAACTATCTTGAGCTGCTCGGCTTCGAGCCGGGGCGCGCCAGTTTACGTCAGGATGTGTGGCAGTCACCGATTGGCCTGAGCGGGTTGGTGTGGAAGACCGACGATGCCGATGCGGTATGGCGTTATCTTGAGAGCCAGGATATTGATGGCGCTCTGCCTGCCAGCTTCTTCCGTCCGGTACAGTTGCCGGATGGCAATGAGGATCAGGCACGTTTCCGCACCGTGCAGTTACGACCGGCGCTGGTGCCGAATGGGCGCAGTTTCTTCTGCCAGCACGAGACCCCACACGCGGTATGGCAGGATGCATGGCGTCAGCATCCGAATGGCGTGACTGATATTGTCGAATTTGTGGTGGTGGCGCAGGATCCTGCGGCGGCAGCACAACCTTACAGTCGGTTGTTTGGGGCTAATGCGCTCACCGCCTGCCAGGAAGGTGCCTTCGTATTAAAAGCCGGCGTGGCGACCGTGCGCTTCGCGGCTGCCGGCTATGTCACACAACGTTTCGCCGGATTACCACCCGATTACAACGGCAGTGCACGCATGGCGGCGTTAAGCTTGCGCAGTATGGATCTGCGCAAGGTAAAAGCCAGTTTGCTGCTGGGCGATATCCCGTTCCACGAAGAGGAATCCGCGCTTATCGTCAGCGCTGAGCATGCTTTTGGCGTGGCGCTGCGGTTTCAGCAGTCAGCTTGAGCTTTGCGGGCGGCCCATGGGCCGCACCTCTTAAATAGCGCTCTTGAGCTGTGATCGCGGCTAACCCTGGTATCAGAAGATCTTTATCCATTGCCCCTTTATGCCATTTCGTCACTTCCCTAAGGTTCTGTTAATCTTTTAACGTCAATATGCCCTCACTAACATGAGGGTATGAATGATATGAAATCGTTTTTGTTTTTTCAGTTTGATGAATGGATTGCCATATTGATGAGTGTTTTTACCATTACAGCCTTTTTTATTATTTGGTTTTCAACCTAACAACATCAATGAATTTTATCACTGGGCATTTTAACATCACTCATGCATTTAATCATTCCATCGTAGATATTAATAACACCTTTTAAAAGCTTGTTTAATTTATAACGCCAATCAAGTAGCCCCCCATTTAACCGTCAGATTAATAACCTAACTAACTTCACAGATCCTGAAAAAAATTGACACTATGATTGCATCGGGGTCGCAATGGGTTACTGTTAAATTCTTGTAACAAATGTAACCAAAAGGATCTGTATGAAAACCTCTCTGCGTTTTTTAACAACCTCTGTACTGGCAGGACTCTCCTTTTCTGCGTTTGCGGCTGTACCTGCTGGTTATCCCACTGAGTATCAGAAAGTCATTGATGCAGCGACAAAAGAGGGCAAAGTGGTGGTGTACTCAACCACTGACACCAAAGCAGCGGGCCCGTTGATCAAAGGCTTTGAGACACTGTATCCGGGCATCAGAGTTGAATATAACGACATGAACAGTACCGAACTCTATAACCGTTACATTAGTGAACAGGCCTCCGGCAGCGGCAGCGGTGATGTGGTGTGGAGCTCATCCATGGATACCGCGTTGAAATTGGCCACTGAATATGCGGCGGAATATGCTTCGCCTGAGCAGAGCAAAATACCAAAATGGGCAGTGTGGCAAAATAAAGCTTACGGCACGACCTACGAACCGGTGGTGTTTATTTACAACAATAAACTCATCCCAAAAGACACCGCGCCTGACTCTCACACCGCACTGGCTAAAATGATTGCAGCCGATCCGGCTAAATTCAAAAATAAAGTGACCACTTACGATATTGAAAAATCAGGATTAGGTTTCATGCTGACGGTTCAGGACAGCAAAGTGGATCCGCAATACAAAGAAAACCTGGCGGGGATGGCGAAAGGGGGTCTGACGGTACAGTCTTCGACTGGCACGATGATGGAGCGCGTCTCTTCAGGCGAGAATTTGATTGGCTTTAATATTCTTGGTTCTTATGCCGAAGCCCGAGCGAAGAACGATCCGGCATTGGGCATCGCTTACCCGAAAGATTATATCCTGGTGCTGTCTCGCGTTTCGTTTATCACCGAAGAGGGTGAGCATGAGAACGCCGCTAAATTGTGGCTGGATTATGTATTGTCAGAAAAGGGACAGAGTATCCTGGCAAATCAGGCGGACATCCCTTCCCTGCGCAATGATATTGAAGGCAAAAACGATATTGACGGTATGACCAAAATGCTGGGCGATGCTCTTAAGCCGATTCCGGTGGATGAATCGCTGCTGGAATATCTGGAACCGGCAAAACGCCTGGAATTTATTAAACAGTGGCGTACCGCCGCCGGGAAATAATGCTCCCCACGTTATGCGCCCGTCGCGGCGCATAACATCTCCTTTCGCCTCCGGTGTTTGATAGGGTTGGCATATGAGCAGGTTACTGAAAAAGTGGCAGAGTTTGCCACGTGCATTGATTGTTCTGATCACGGCATTGGTTATTTACGTACCGCTGATGTTTATTGTGGTGCAGAGTTTTCTCTCCGCGCCGTTCTTTGCCAAAAAGAAAGAGCTGACGCTCGGTTCTTTTGGATTTATTTTCTCCGATCCTGATTTTTATAAGGCGCTGGAGTCGGGCTTTATTCTGGCTTTTGGTCTGGTGATCATTGCTATTCCACTCGGCGGTATTCTGGCCTTCTTGATGGTCAGAACCAACCTGCCAGGACGCCGCCTGATTGAGCCATTGATTCTGGTGCCGATCTTTGTCTCGCCAATGGTGCTGGCCTTTGGCTATGTGGTTGCCGCCGGACCGGTGGGTTTCTTGTCTCAATGGGCGAATCAACTGTTTGGCGTGGTGCCGTGGAACATCTACTCGATGACCAGCATCGTGGTGATCGCCGGACTCACCCACGTGCCACACGCCTATCTCTATATTTCATCGGCACTGCGCAGCGTCAGCTCCGATGTGGAGGAAGCCGCGCGCACAGTCGGCGCTTCACCGTTGCAGGTGATGACTTCGGTCAGCCTACCGATGGTGCGCCCTTCGATTCTGTATGCCTGTGTGCTGCTATTCTTCCTGGGATTAGAGGTGTTCGGCCTGATGCTGGTATTGGGCGATCCGGAAGGCAACATGGTGCTCGCCACCTATCTGTATAAGCTGACTAACAAGCTCGGCACCCCTTCTTACCACCTGATGGCCGCTGTTGCCGTGGTGCTGATCTGCTTCACCGTGCCGCTGGTGATGCTGCAGCGCTGGCTGATGCGCACCGCCAACCGCTTTGTCACCATGAAAGGCAAAGCGTCACAAGCGCGCGCCCTGCCGTTGGGTAAATGGCGCTGGATTGCCGGTGCGGTGGTGTTGGCCTGGCTGACCATCACCATCGGCGTGCCGCTACTGGGCGTGGTGATGCGTGCGTTCATCTCGCATTGGGGTGTCGGCGTCTCACTGTGGGATGAAATATCCTTCGCGACCTTCCGCAGTATCTGGGATCAACCCAATCTGTTGCGTGCCATTGTCAACTCGATGCTGATTGGGGTGATCGGCGGCGCGGTGGCGGTAATCTGTTATTTGTTTGTCGGCATCGCCATGCATCGCAAGCAGGATCAGGTTACACGCTTCCTGGATTACAGCGTGCTGGTGCCGCGTGCCGTGCCGGGTCTGTTAGCCGGTCTGGCTTTTCTCTGGGTGTTCCTGTTCATTCCGATGTGGCTCGATCAGTCCCTGAAAAACGGCTGGCTCTCCAGCCTGCCGGTTGCTGACTGGCTGCGTGAGAATTTTATCGTTTGGCTGCGTTCCCTGCGTCAAACCATCTTTAGCGTCTGGCTGGCTTACACCGTGGTGTGGATGGCTTATGGCTTGCGCCTGATCTCCTCAACGCTGTTGCAGGTCGGCCCGGAACTGGAAGAAGCCGCACGCAGCGTGGGTGCCACCCCGGGACAAACCACGCGTCACGTGACCGTACCGCTGTCACGCCATGGCCTGATTGGCTCGTGGTTGCTGATGTTCCTGATTTTTGAGCGCGAATACTCAACCGGTGTGTATCTGCTGTCACCCGGCACCGAAACCATCGGTTCAATGCTGGTCTCACTGTGGTCAGCGGGCGCCATTGATATCGTGGCTGCGCTCTCCCTGATTAATATCGTGCTGGTGGTGATCGGCCTCGGCATCGCGTTACGCTTTGGAGTGAAATTACATGATTGAATTATCGGTAGATAACTTGCATCTGATGTACGGCGATAATCCTGTATTGAAAGGCGTATCGATGCAGTTGAAAAAAGGCGAAGTGGTTTCACTGCTGGGCCCATCCGGCAGCGGCAAAACCACCTTATTGCGTGCCGTGGCTGGTCTGGAAAAACCGTCACAGGGGCGCATTACTATCGGCAAAAATGTGGTGTTTGATGGCACGCCGAAAAGTGAAATCCCAGCTGAAGAGCGCAATCTCGGCCTGGTTTTTCAGTCCTACGCGCTGTGGCCGCACAAAACCGTATTTGAGAACGTGGCCTACCCGCTCAAGTTGCGCAAAGTGGCCACAGCAGAGATTAATCAACGCGTGCAGGCGGTGTTGGATCAACTGGGGCTCGGGCATCTTGGCAAACGCCATCCGCATCAGCTTTCCGGCGGGCAGCAGCAGCGCGTGGCGATTGGTCGTGCGCTGGTCTATAACCCGCCCGTGATTTTGCTGGATGAGCCACTCTCCAACCTGGATGCCAAATTGCGTGAAGAGGCGCGCGTGTTCTTGCGCGAGCTGATTATTCGTCTCGGACTGTCTGCCTTAATGGTGACGCATGACCAGAACGAAGCCATGGCGATTTCTGACCGTATTCTGTTGCTGAACAACGGCGTGATTGAACAGCAAGGCACACCGCAAGAGATGTACAGCCAGCCCTCAACGCTGTTTGCCGCTGAGTTTATGGGTAGCAATAACCGTCTGCACGGCAAAATCACCCACGTTGAAGGCGGCCGGGCGCGCATTGCCGGGGCAAAATGGGCGCTATGGGGTAAACCGAGTGGCGATGTGCGGGTTGGACAGGATGGGACAGCGGTGATTCGCGTCGAACGTATGAATATCGCTGACACCGCTGATGACAACGCACTTGAGCTGTCTTTGCTCACCAGTATGTATTTAGGCGATCGCTGGGAATACCTGTTCCGCACCGAAGGGGATGATTTTGCGCTGCGCGCGTATGGCAAGGAGTTCCGCGGGAATCAGCGCTTCCGCGTCTCACTGCCGAAAGAGGATCTGTGGATTTTCGCTAAAAGCTAACCCTTCCCTTAAATAAATTGCCCCCTACTGCGCATCTGCGGTGGGGGGAGATTTAACCCATCTGTATTACACAAATTAACCAGAAATTCTTATCGCGTTGTGTAAGCCTGGCGAAAAATTCTATTTAGGTTGCTGGCGTGCTCCATTTATAGAATACTGTCGCGCCATGCATGTTTTAATGTCCAGGACGGATTTATGTCAGCATTCCCTTATTATGTCGCTTTAGCTTTACTGGTTTGCGTGGCGCTGGTTTGGAGCGGATTAATCCTGGATCTGTTTGGTATGCGATGCTGGATGCACCATGTGACTGATTTTATGGAAACCCAATTAAAAGGCTCAGAACCCTTGCAATGAGGGAGATTTAACTGAACTTATACCAGGACATTTCTTTATCATGACAAGTTTGTCATCTGGGCATAAAAGAATACGGCTTTAAGCTTTGCTTAAGAAATTAATTGTTGAATCACCTCCAATAACCCGTAGGTAATAATCGTGATCACAACGACGTATTCATTACTCAAAGAAAAAACCCGCTATTTACAGGCATTTTTCGCCAACCCGCGCGCTTTTGGTTCTATCGCACCTTCCTCTTCTGCGCTGTGTCGCACCATGTCTGAAGCCGTAGATTGGCAGCAGACGCAACGGATTGCGGAACTCGGCGCTGGCGATGGTGTGCTGACGCGTCATTTACTGCATAGCATGAGAGCCGATGCAACGCTGGCAGCATATGAAATCAATCCGCAATTAACCCATAAGCTTAATGCGTTCAACGATCTGCGTTTGACGGTGCACACTGATTCCGCAGAAATGTTAGGCACCGGCTACGATGCCATTTTCTCAGGTTTACCGCTGCTCTCCCTGCCGCAGGCGTTGCGCGAAAGGATGATGATACAAATCAGCCGTGCGCTGAATCCCGGTGGCGTGTTTGTGCAGTTTCAATATACGTCGCTGTCGGAACCCCTCTTGTCACAGCATTTTTACTGGACGCGCACACGCGAGATGCGCAACCTGCCACTGGCATTTGTTTATCGGTGCCAGGCTGCCGCACATCATTAAAAACAGACTCAAATAAATTATTGCAGTTCAACATTAAGTGCCGGCGCGCCGAAACTCACCAGCACCCCATTTGATGCGGTGAAATAGTCACGCCAGAAAGCCTCAAGCTGTTGGAGAATTTTTCCAGAACGATAGTTGTTCTTCGCATCCGTATCAATGAGGCCCGCCCCGGCAACAAAAATTTTGGCACCCGCGAAATCGGCCAGCAAATGTTGTTGTTTAACCTGCTGCAATGTTTTGTCTGGTGAGATCAAACGCAGCGCGTTATTACGATAGAAACTATCGAATGCGCTGTTTTCCAGCATATCTGAGATCAGGAACAGCGTACGTGAAGTAGACGCGTCAGATTGCAAATCCTGACTAACACGTTTCAGACTATCGAGAATTTCACTCTTCGCAATGTTGTCTCCTTGCTCAGCAAAACTTTTCGCCATCAGTCCGCCGAAAGATTTTGCAAAATACTGTCGCTGCTCTGCCAAACATTTATCCAGGTTCTTTAGGCTTTCCATACCCTGATTGTCTCGGATGGCTTTATCAGTGAGTAAAGGTTCTAGCCGACCATCAAACAAGCGTTGCATAAAATTATTCTGCAACAAGGCCGAGAACTGATAGAGCACTACGCGATCACCCGGCTGTGTAAACCGCAGAATTTGCTGCCAGCTGGCGTTTTTAATCTCCAGCGGGACTTTCACAGTTTGATCGATGATTACGATCAATTCCCGGCCACTGCTGGCCGGGCGATACTGGCTAAGATGAGCATAATCATAACAGCTCGGAATATCATTACGGTCTGCCGCCTGAGCTAAAGCGCTCAAACTCGCCAGCAACAGAAAACAACTTGTGATGAATTTCACCTGTTCAACCCCGTGCTTTATTCAAAACCAATTGCACTTTGCGCCGATTTAACAAGCCATCTAACGGGAGCTCAAGATCGTCAGCCAGTAGCTGTAATTCTTCATCATTAAGCAGGGTAAGGTCACCCAGAGCTGCAATTTGCGCTTTGTAATCGGTATTTGTCACTGGATTCGTTGGGATTTCCAGCGTTGCAGCCACAGGAGCGGGAGGTGCGGTTGGCGCAACTAAAATCGGCTCATGCTGATGCATAATCGGCTCTGGCTTGTAGACAGGACGCGTGGCATTAAACTGTTGGTGCTCGTCATCCGCTAATGCCTTGTCACGCATTTTTCCGCGCACGTAATCGTCAAAGGTGCGCACTTCACTCTGAGCTACACTGGCACTACTGGCTCTCTGCATTGCCATACGATTTTGCAGGCTAGCAAGTTTGTCCTGAGCATCACGCTCTACACGTTCACGTTGCATGGCATACCAGGCAGCGAACTCTTCAGAACTACTAAAATTGCCGATGTATTTCGCAGCCAACTTAGATTCAATGCCCACTAATGATCGGTAATAACCAATTAAGATACCGATAATTTGCACACCAATAAAAATGACAGACAAAATAATAAACGTCAGTTTGGAAGCAAAGACGCGATTGTCACTCACTTCTTTCGCTGCTTGTTTATCCGCTTGCTGATTATCATCGACTGCTTGCTGAGGCAATTCGAAAGGCGAAGCGTTAGTGGCAATAGTGCTCGTCTGACTAAACGGGGTACCATTCACCGCCTGTGTTTCAGCAGCATTAATGGTTGCGGCGCGGATGAAGTAGGCACCCACAGCAAACGTCACGATCAACAACAGTGTAACAATCGTTTGCACATATTCTGGTTTGGCGCCGATACCGTGGCGCACGCGGTTAAGCATCTGCAGATAGCCGGGCGCATCATCATCAATACGGCTATTTTCCAGAGAAACGCTATTGTCTTTTACCAGTGCTTCAGCCTGGTGTTCTAGCTTTGCTTCTTTATGCCAATAGCGAATCTTACTGAGCAGGGTATTTTTGTGAAGCTGGGTACCCATCAGGTGTGTGGCCGGTACCAAAATCACCCCAATGAGAACCGAAACGACAATCGCTGATAACTCAGCCTGATTTGCCGAAATATTGTTGGCAATAAAGGGTGACAACACCAAAGCAAAAATGAACGCTTCCAGAATGACAAGGGCAATACTGCACAACCACAAGACAATGCTGGTAGGCTTACGCCCGCGCTCGTCGACCTTATTTAGGTAATTAACACAACGCAGATAGAAATCGGCATCGCGGTTGGAAATGCTGTGATACTGATAAAATTTGCCACACAGTGCTTCCTCAGCAGGATGCCACACGAGTCCGCCGGTCCCCATACGACGAGACTCATGACTTTTTGCCAGACGAGTAATATGTCCCACCAAAGGTAAAGCACAAGCTAAATTGAGGAAGAAATAACGGACTTGTTCCCACCACTTAATGGTAATAATGGTCAATGCCATCAGACCAAATAATGGCCAAAAGATATAACGGTAAGTCGCAATCGCCTGCAACACAGTATCTAAAATTTCCATAATGATTTATTCCTTATCCACGCTGAGGCGCGTATTCAGCCAGCCACGGCTGACGATGATTACTATAAAAAAGCTGGCCCTGCTTAGCGGGTTGGCCTGATTTAGGTATGAGAAGATCAACACATGAAACCGGTTGTTTCTGCGCATCTTCGATGTAAACCCGATAAAGAATGCTATCTTCCCCTTCCCAGCTATTGGCGACACCCGTCATGCCAGGCAATGTTTTTCTGTTTCCCTGGGCATATTTTGGCGTCACAAAGACCTGTGGATTGCGCGTAACTTGTGCGCCCTCCTTCAGCACAAAAACTGGACTCAACGTCACAAGATTACCGTTGACCAATCCAGCCCATGCGCGTCCATTCATATTCGGGAGATATTCGCGAGTATCGTGCTGCCCAATAGATTGACCCGTCGCTAAATTCTTAGCCAGCCCACTGACTCGCGGCAGGTCTGTCAGGCAACTCCCCGTGACACTACTCGCCTGCGCCTGGCTTATAAGACTAAAACCCTGCGATAGCGGTTTTAAATTACTCGCCAGACCCGTTACACGTGAGGAGGTGGGTTTACCCCCAAAATCAATAAAGTTAGCGGGGTTACTTTCGGCAATCGCTTGAGTTGGCTGAGTGACCTGATCTTGCTCCTGCGATTTGGCCGCTTCAGAAGTGGGGGATGCTGCTTTCGCTTTATTGTCAGGATGGGCTTTTTTACGCGGCGTTTCAGTCCGGGCCAGCCGGCTATCAACCGCCGAGCTGTGCTGTAAATACAGAGGGTTGTTGCTTTCTTGCGCCAGTCGCTGACGGAGTAATGATTCATTTGCCAGAGCAACAATTTCAACACGGCGATTTTGAGCGCGTCCACTCGCTGAATCATTATCTGCCAGAGGGCGCGATGATCCTACTCCCTGGAAATAGAGCTGGCTGGCTTTAATACCACTTTGCTCCAGCACCAGGCCAACATTGTGGGCACGTGCTTCTGATAATTGCTGATTATACCCAGCATTTCCGCTGGCATCGGTATGACCCACGACCAGCAGAACTGCGCTGTTATCTTGCTGTCCCCCCTTCATGGCCGCAGCTATTTTTTGTACCTGGCGCAAACCACTACTTGTCAGTTCTGCACTATCCACATTGAACATTGTTCCATCTTCAACTTGCGCAACAATGCCGACCTGATCTTGTTTACTATTTTGCTGAGCTTTCAGCGCTTGAGTGCTAATGCGGATTTTTTCTTCTTGCGCGATCTTCGCTAACGCCTGCTCGCGGTTTTGCCACACATTACCGACCACGCAACCCGCGACGCCACCTGCCAATCCGCCAACTAATGCCTTTTTCGCATCGTGCGTGACCAAATAAGTGATACCTCCACCCAGCGCAGCGCCGCCAATACATCCAGCAGCAGTACCGTAATCTCGTGCAAAGTCATTCATAGAGGCGCAGCTGGTCGCGAGTGAAGCAGCAATCAAAACGGATGCTGCCTTTTTAGAAAAGGGTAAATTCACATCAAATCCTTGATTGAAAAATCTCCCTCGTCTGGAGGGAAAATGATTTATTGAAATACGTAGAATTGGTAAAAAACATTCACTGGTTGATATCGGCCAAGAGCGTAACAACTTTAGTGGTGAATGTCTTAATTATTATATTCAATGAGATGGGCGAATCATGCGAAAATTGAGAGGTGGGAAATCCGTTAATATCATAAGCTTAATTACTGGATTTAGTCAATTTTAGAATAATTTACGCCACAATCACTCAATTGCAGCGTAAAGTAATGACTTATCCCCCACTAACACGATAGCGCTCCAGTTAATGAGTCAAAATGCTGGTAGTGCGGCCACCATAACTATCTAAACCCATTGCATCGCGTTAGCACAAAAAAAAGGGATTATTTGCGCGCTTTCGCAGCCGCGACCAGTCCATCCAGCCAATCCTGATGACCATTGATCATCGGATTGGGTTTAGCACTTGCTAGCTCAACCGCCGGTTTGCCGTTTTGCGTTTCCTTCCGACGATGCGGGCACTGGAGTTGGCTCAGCCCGTGAAGGCCATACTGGCAGAAGTGTCAGAACTGTTGCAGCCCAAAGTCTTTGACGCTGCGACCGCCGAAATGACCATCAAAATTGCGGCCACCGATTATGCCCTGCGTGCGGTCATTGTGCCTTTTATGGCCGCATTACGAGTGCAGGCACCGGGTATCCGCGTGGCGGTATTGCCGGTTAACAACGAGCAGTTATCTGCGCAGTTTGAACGAGGTGACATCGATATCGCGTTGATCACGCCAGACAGTGCCCCACCCGATCTGCACGCCCGCTCGCTGTACGATGAAGAGTATGTGTCTCATGCGCGAGGACCACCCGCTGTCTGCGCAGACAGATTTAACGCTCGACAGTTTCTGCGCACAAGACCACGCCTTAGTTTCCTACTTGGGAGGCAACTTCAAGGGCGCGACGGATGAGGCGTTAGCCTCGCTTGTACGTTCACGACGTGTGACACTTTCGGTATGCAGTTTTTTATTCTTACCTGAGATCTTACGCGTCAGTGAGTTGATCAGCGTGGTGCCACGTCGCTTAACGAACGATATACCTGGTTTGAAGGTCTTGCCTCCTCCTTTAGCGATCCAGGAGTTTAACAAAATCGTGGTCTGGCATGAACGCACGCACCTAGATGCCGGACATCGCTGGTTACGTGAATTACTGTTTTCCACTGCTGTTTAAGCGTTCCAGCGCCTAAGATCACTATCCCGCTTTACTTC
>NZ_DAMDQC010000118.1:0-13545 GCF_032082325.1 Pantoea sp. CTOTU50773
CCCGTACGCCGGTATCCAGTACATCGTGGATTGGCGTACGTTGCAGTGGGTTAAACGGGGCGGTGATCAATGGCGCACGATAGCCGGTGTCCGGGGCAGGTAAACCATCCAGCGGTTTGCCTGCGCCATCCAGCACGCGGCCGAGCAGTTCTGGCCCAAGCAACAGCTGTTTACCGCCTTGTGCGTTGTCACCGCTAAAACGGGCATAAACGCGCGCACCCGGCAAAATGCCGTCCACTTCTTCCAGCGGCATCATCAACAGTTTCTGACCGTTGAAACCCACCACTTCACTTTCCACTTCAGTGATGTTGTTGCCGTCGTGACGTTCGATGATGCAGGTCGCACCGAGCGGCAGTTGCAGCCCGGTGGCCTCCAGTACTAAACCGGTAGCACGGGTCAGACGGCCATAGCGGCGCACGGTTTGCACCTGCGAAATACGATCCTCGAAGGCATCGAGTGCGCCAAGCCAGCGGGAAAGACGCGACGAGGTCATTACAAGGTCCCCGGTGCGGCCAGACGGCACAGTTCCTGCCAGCGGGTTGCCACGCTGGCATCGAGATCACCATCTTCGGCGCTGAGTTTACAGCCGCCGGGATGCAGTGAATTATCGGCCAGCAGTTTCCAGCCGTGCAGATCCAGCGTCGGGCCCAGTGTCTGCTCAATGCGCTGTAAATCATCAGGATGCACACGCAGCTGCGGTTTGCCGCTGAACATGGGTTCTTGTTGAATCAGCTGCTGAATCTGGCGCAGCAGGGCGGTGCCATCCACTTGTGTGGCCTGGCCAATCACCGTGCGTGCCGCTTCCAAGGCCAGCTGCATCAGACGTGAGGCGATGACGCTATCCAGCGCTTCCAGCGTGTGATGGAACTCAGTGACTAACTGCTGCATGCGCGCCTGTAAGGGCGCCTGCTGCTGTTGGGCATCGGCGAGTCCCTGCTGGAAACCGGCGTCGTAACCGTTCTGCTGTGACTCGGCAAAACCCTTTTGATAGCCCTCGCTGTAACCTTGCGTCTGTGCATCTTTGCGCATCTGCTGTTGCATGCGCTCCAGCATCTGCTGTTGCTCAGCTTCGGCACTCATTTCGACATCCACAGCCGGCTCTTCCTGCGGCAGTTCTTCCGCCACTTTGAAGGTGCTGCCTAAATCATCAGGCTGCCAGCGCTGCCACGCACGGGCGGAAAAGGCATCAGACATAAGTTTCCTCGCCACCACCAATTACCATTTCGCCGGATTCTGCCAGGCGACGGACCACCAGCAGGATCGCTTTCTGTTCGTTCTCCACGGCCGACATACGCACCGGACCACGGTTGGCCAGATCGTCGCGCAGGATATCGGCTGCACGCGCTGACATGTTCTTGAGGAACTTCTCGCGCAGCGGCTGTTCGGCACCTTTCAGGGCGATCAGCAACTGTTCGGACTCCACTTCCTGCAGCAGGCGCTGGATGCTGCGATCGTCCACTTCCACCAGGTTTTCGAACAGGAACATCTCGTCGATGATCTTCTGTGCCAGCTCGCCGTCGAAGTCGCGTACCGCTTCGATAACCGCTTCTTCCTGCTGCGTTTTCATCAGGTTGATAATTTCGGCTGCGGTTCTCACGCCACCCATCTTCGCACGCTTGAGGTTGGTGCCATCCAGCAGACCGTTCAGGACTTCGGTCAGTTCTGCCAGCGCCGCTGGCTGTACACCGCCGAAGGTGGCAATACGCAGCATCACGTCGTGACGCAGGCGTTCGTCGAACAGCGCCAGAATATCTGCGGCCTGGCCACGTTTGAGGTGCACCAGGATGGTGGCGATAATCTGCGGATGCTCGTCGCGGATAAGGTCGGCCGCTGCCTGAGGTTCCATAAAGTTGAGTGTTTCCATGCCGCTGGTGGTCTCGTTTTTCTCGAGAATATCTTCCAGCAGGCTGGAGGCGCGCTCCTCGCCCAAAGCTTTAACCAGCACCGAACGCAGGTAGTCATTGGAGTTGAGGCTCAGCGCAGCAAACTGCTCGGCATCCGCCTCAAACTCGCGCAGCACTTCGGTTAGCTGCTTGTGCGACACCTGACGCATTCCCGCCATCGCGGCGCTCAGGTGCTGCACTTCACGCTGGTTGAGGTGTTTGAATACCTCGGCCGCACGTTCTTCGCCAATGGTCATCATCAGAATGGCGCTTTTTTCAGTACCGGTCAGACTCATAGTTCTTTACTCATCCATTCGCGGATAACCAGCGCTACAACGCGCGGATCGTTTTCAGACATATCGCGGATGCGTTGGCTCATCACCTCGGCGCTCATGCGGTTATTTGATTTACGCTCTTGATCCAGCTCATCTTTGCTGAGCTGCACGCTGTAAGCTTCTTCAGATTCCAGCGCTTCCGCACGCGCTGCCGCTGCTTCTGCTGCCGCTTGCTCCTGCGCTTTCTTACGCATCAGCTGTGGACGCACCAGCTTGCGATACAGGATGAAGGCAACCAGCGCCACCAGCAGCCAGCGACCGCCGCTCATCAACATGTCGAAGAAGGCTTGCGACTGCCAGAACGGCAGGTCACCGCCAGTCGGCTCAGTGATGTTGAACTGCGAGTTCACCACGTTGACGCTGTCGCCACGATTCTGCGAGTAGCCCATCGCTTCACGGGTCAGGTCTTCAATCTGTTTGATCTGCTGATCGTTCAGTGCAACGGCTTTGCCTTTGCCGTCATCACGGTAGTTCACCACCACGGCCACCGACAGACGCTGCACATCGCCCACATTGACCTTGGTGTGGCGAATGGTGCGGTCCAGTTCGTAGTTCACGGTGTCGTTACGGCTTGAGCTGCTCGGGCCGCTGCTTTGCTGCGTGCTGGTTGTGGTGCCGTTATTGTTCGCCGCGTTGTTCTGGCCATTCGCATTCTGGCCGTTGGCATTTTGCTGCTGCGGATTGTTAACCGGTGCAGTATTCGCAGGGGCAGGTTGATTCGACAACGCACCCGGCACGCCACCTGGGTACGGGCTGCCATTCTGCTGGTTGGTATTAGTCTGACGCGAGCGAATCGCCGTGCTGTTCGGATCGGCGTTCGGTTTGTACTTCTCGTCGGTTTGTTCGCTGCGGTCAAAGTTGATCTGCGCTGTCACCTGCGCATGCACATTGCCCTGGCCAACGATCGGATTCAGGATGGCTTCGATACGCTGCTGATAACGCGCTTCCACTTCAGACGCGTACTTCAGCTGTGCATCATTCAGGTCACGACCTTCGCTGTCAGAACGGGTCAGCAAACGACCGGCCTGATCCACCACGGTCACGTTACCAGGCGGCAGACCGGCGACGCTGCTCGACACCATATGCTGAATGGCCTGAATCTGGCCTTCATCGAGTGCGCGACCCGGTTGCAGGTTCAATGTCACGGAGGCCGAAGGCGCTTTCTGCTCACGCACGAAAAGTGTGGGTTTTGGCATCGCCAGATGCACGCGCGCGCTCTTGACCGGGCCGAGCGTTTCAATGGTGCGAGCCAGCTCACCTTCCAGCGCACGCTGGTAGTTGATCTGCTCGCTGAACTGGCTGATGCCGAACTTCTCTTTGTCCATCAGCTCAAAGCCAACAGAGCCACCTTTCGGCAGCCCCTGTTGCGCCAGGCGCAGACGCAGTTCATGTACCTTATCGGCAGGCACCATCAAGGCACCGCCGTTTTCGGCGAACTGGTAAGGAATGTTCATTTGCGTTAGCTGGGTAACAATCGCGCCGCCATCTTCATCGGAGAGGTTGTTATAAAGCACGCGATAGTCAGGGGCTTTAGCCCACAGCACCAAGGCAAAAACCACTGCGATAGCGGCAGCGGCAGCAACAATGATTGGAATTCGCGGATTGGCGCGCAGGCGAGCCAGAAGGTCATTGAAACCTTTCTTTGCGGTATCTTGTGTGGCGGCTGCACTCGCATTCATGACCGATTCCTGCCTGACATAATTGACCGGGTTAGTTGTGGTGACAAAACAGACTCCCTGAAGCAACGTCTTAAATGAAATTCCAATCTTATGGCTGGCATTATTGATGAATCGGGTCACTTCGATGGCTGGATAAGCTGGGTTTTTTACGTTTATTTAGCGCCTTTGTCCTATTGACAGTGTGTTAACTTTTGCAGCGTGAAAATTTAAACCCTTCTTTAATGAGGTACAGGCATGTCGATTCAGGCAATAGATGGTGTGTTGCAGCAGCTGCAGTTAACGTCGTTACAGGCCAGCGGCAAGCAGGCCGAGTCAACCAATCAGGTAGATTTTGGTGCCACCATGAAAGCAGCACTGGATAAGATCAGCGACACGCAAACCGCCGCGCGCACCCAGGCACAGGATTTTGAAATGGGCAAACCGGGCATCCAGTTAAACGATGTGATGGTCGATCTGCAGAAATCCTCCATTTCCATGCAAATGGGGATTCAGGTGCGTAACAAACTGGTATCGGCGTACACCGATATCATGAATATGCAGGTGTAGTGGCTGCAAAGATTGTTGCGGTGTCAGGCGGGAAAGCATTTATCTTTTTCAGTAACAGCGGCATGATGCTGGCCTGACACACAGCGTATATCGAGAAGAGGATTCTCACGTGAAGCCCACCCTGCTGCTGTTGATGGCAACGATCATGCTATCCGGCTGTGATAATAAAAATGCGGACTTTGCACCGCAGATGAAAAATTACGCTTACCTCTATCAGTTCGAAGCCATTCCCGGCAAAGTCAAAAGCACGCATCAGCGCCTGTTTAGCGCCGACGACACGCCAATCTTTGATGTCGATATCGCCTTCGATGGGCAAGGCTGCATTGCCCATGTGAAATCCATTGATAAAGCCGGAGAGATCACCGAAGTGACGCGGGAAGGCGATAAACTGACTGGCACAGAGAACGGTCAGGATGTGGTCGTCACGCTGAATAAGCAGTGCGCGGTAATAAAAAAAGTCACTCCCAGCATGACGGTGGATATTGGCTATAACGATCAGGGTTGGGTTGATCAAATCTCCTCTCCCGCCTCCGATGTTAAATTCCATCTGACCTACAATAACGTCGGTGATATGACGCTGTTGAGTATTAAGAAGGGCGATGAGGAAGTGTCACGCGCCAGTGCCAAACATGATACGGACGCAAAAAAGATATCCGATGTGGTGACGACGGTGCAAAGAAACGAGCAAAGCAAGACGGTTACCACGCAATGCCAGTATAAGAATGATGTTCCTTTCCGTTGCGATACCGTAACCATTGATGCCGAAGGGCAAGTCACGGACAGGCAGTACGGCACCATTGATGTCACCTATTATTGATGCCTGATTAAGCCGCGAATGCGGCTTTTTTTATGCCGTTAATATCGGTGTCGATAAGCGAAGCGCTAAATAAAACAATCACTTACTGATCAATTGCGCGCTCGATATGCTAAAGTGTGGGCCTTAGGTAAGCATTCGTCAGAGCAGGGAACTCGGTGTGCAACATGCGCATCACGCGAGGCGTTGAGGAGTGTTGAGTAAGTGCTGCAGCGACAAGAAGCGTGTAAGAATGAAAGAAGGTTATTACTGGGTTAGAGATAAAGATAACCCACCAGAAGTCTGGCGATATATAAAGCAATTTGGCTGGTACCGTCCCTGCGTTGCCGTGCCCATCACCTTAAGTTCTTTTAAGTTGATGAACTACCAGGTCATCAGCGATCGATTATTACCACCGGGTTACTTCCCGCTTTAAATGCAAAAACCGCCGGTTAAAGGCGGTTTTTTTATTCTCTCTAACCGTTCGCTATTTGATTTCCGGCCAGGCGATAGCCGGGAAACCATTTAACTGCGGACGCGCGAACAGATACCCCTGGAACTGGCTAATGCCTGCCGCTTCCAGCCACATCCACTCCTCGGCTTTCTCCACGCCCTCTGCAATCACCGCAATCTCCAGCGAGTTACAGCACTTAATGATGGCATGCAAAATGGCCTGTTTAGGACCGCTTTTATGCACATCGCTAATCAGCTCACGATCAATCTTAATCTTGTCCGGCTGGAATCTTGATAACAGTGACAGGCCAGCAAAGCCCGCACCAAAATCATCCAGGGCCAGACTGATACCCGCCGATTTTAGTTTGCGCACCTGTGCCGCAAACTCATCGGTGCGCGAGATGATCTCATTTTCTGTGACTTCAACAATCACCTGCTCGGGGACCAAACCATTGGCTTCAATCTGCGTCAGCAGAAAATCCACCGCATCAGGAACCGTGACCAGGGACATTGGCAGCAAGTTGATGGAGATACTGTGTTCGCCAATACCTAACTTTTTCGCCAGTTCGAACGCCAGTTTTTTAGACTGAATATCCGCATGATAAACAGCCTCGCCACCGAAGGCAGAAAAGTATTCGCCTGGCGAACCGCCATTCGGGGTACGGATTAACGCCTCATACGATGCCACGCGGCGTGCGAACGGATCGATAATCGGCTGAAAGGCGAAGTGGCACTCTTTCAGTGAGTCAATGACTTCATCCTGAAGGGTACGAGATGGCTCATCCGCAATAAATTCCCAGGTGCTGGCTGCGGGGATTTCAAAATAGTTCTCTTTATCACGGGCGATAACAAAGGTGCGCAGGAACTGCAACGCGCGATCATCGTAGGTCAGTTGATAGCGAGAGGTGCCTTTGTCTAACACGGCTTGCAGCACCATGGATTTATCATGCTCGCGTAAATCAAACAGCTCCATACCCACTTTGCCAAAGCGGCGAGCGGGAGCAAAGTCATGCATCAACTCCACCAGATTGTGGTGGCGGGCGTCCAGGCAAATGCGATCATAAATACCCTGCACAGCGTCACGGGGCCCTTCAAGTAACTGGAAGAAGTGCAGTCCATCAAATAGCAGAATGCCTGTGACATCGTGCGAGCTGTTTTTGTTATTCGCTTTCGCCACCATGTCTTCAAGGGTTTTGATAGGAACATGATCATGGAGGTGACTGCGATAAATGATGGTGGTGAGCATAGCGATTGTCCGAACAACTTTTTTATTGTGGCGTCTACATTAGCAGGCCTGGGGCGGGGGCTGTCCACCAATACAGACTCGAATCGTAAAGTATTTTCCAATTAATGAGTTAACCGAAACGGCTAGCGAAACGGCGTCAAATCGAATTGTTAATTAATTGCTCCGGGGGAGTATTTACGATAAATAATTTCGATTGAATGGATAAATAAAAAGCGTATCTTGACCCTCGTTAACCAGAGGTGAGCATAATGTTACGCGACTATTTAAAGATTGATGATAGCGACCGTTTAGTTGAACAGAGCGTATTAAGACTCAACAACCGCGGTCAGGAAGATGTCACTGAATGGCATATTGTAAGCGTAGACGGCAAGCAAAAAGGCAGCGTGACGCTGTTCGATAAGCTCTGCAACCGCCGCTCATATTGTGTTAACTATCGCATTACGCAGAAGGATGTGCACGGGAGGGTTGTCGTCGATCATTTGACCGACGTTTTGTAATAATTGCCGTAGTTTTGCTGGTTTTGACCCGCTCATAGGCGGGTTTTTTGCATTCTCTTATCTGGCGCGATAGCGGCGCATTTCCATCATAGTTCCAATTAATTCAATCCTTTTCTCCGACGATGCATGCAAAGGAAAATCGTCATTCAACGGCCGCAACGAGAAAATTTGCTCGTCATGCTGTTCGGCCATCAGGCGATAAATACGTATCAGAACCTCGCCATTGATGTGTGCCAGCACCACATCACCCGGTTGTGGATTAACGGCAGGATCGAATATCAGTGTGTCGCCGGGTCGGTAGTCAGGTTGCATGGCGGTATCCTCCAGGGTGATCGCCAACGCCGATTCACTCAGTCTGCTATCGCTGTAGAGAAAGCGGGTCGCCTGCTGCTGAATCAATAAGCGTTGCTCCTGCATCCACGCAGCCGCTTGCGCCAGAGTGATCAACGGCAGAGCACTGACACCACTGACGTTAAGCGGGGCGGCAAACACCTCGCCCTCGCCATCAATTATCCATGCTGCCGTACATTGCAGCAGTTCTGCCAGCCGCAACAGGTTCTCGCCGCGCGGAACGGTCTCATTTTTTTCCCATTGTGAAACAGCGACATGTGACACGCCAATGCCACTTGCCACCACTAACTGCGTGAGCTTCAGCGCTTTACGACGGCTGCGAATGCGTTCACCTGCAGATTCTTTTTTCATCATCTTGACAACTCTGTTGGGTTTTATTTAAGTATACTTAAACTCATTAATTAAAGTAAGCTTAAATTCTGGTGTTGGCCGCGCAACTGGCAAGGGCGGACAACATGTTCTTCAGGCGGCTCCCTTGCCAGTGAAGAGAGGTGAGGCATGGAAAGTAGTTTGGTGACTAGCGTCGGTGCGCTGCTTCTCGGTGGCGGTGCGGCAGCTGTGTTCTGGAAACCCTTAATGGCCGGCATCGCGGCCATCGTCACCAGCAATCGCGCCGGCGGCGAGATCATCACCAGCTACAAAGAGCAGGTGATGCTTCTCAAAGAGAGCCACGCGCTGATGCGCCAGGAGAACGATGACCTGCGTATTCGCCACGACAAGAATCTGCGGCGCATCTCTTCGCTGGAGACCGATCTACGGCTGATTAAGAACGCGCTGGGCATTCTGTTAGCCACCACGGAATCTGATCACAGCGATAAATTCCGCAGTCAGATCAATCAACTGATCACCACCTTAGAGGAGAGTCGCGATGGTGCAGATAAACAGTGAATTTTCAGTACGCGGCCATCGGCGTCAGCTGCTGCTTGGCGGTCTGCTGCTGATGCTGTCGCTACTGTGTGCGGCAATGACGATTATGTTCGTTTTCGTGAATAACAGCGCCAACCGGCGGGTGGAGGATATCCGACAGCAGTATCGTGCGATCTCTGATCGCCGGGAAGCGCGGGTGGCGGAATTGACCAGCCAACTGGTGACATTGCAGAAAAAACTCGATGGCTTGCCGGACCGCACCGCTAACAAGACAGCGGACAAAGTGAAGCAGGTTGTGGGGGAAGACGCGCCACCCGAATCGACGCATTAAGGAGGCCAGGATGAGTATTACCGAGCGGATTGCAGCCAGCTTCGGCCGACTGTGGTCTTTATTAAGCAAGAAGGAGAAAATTATGAGCGACCAAACTGTAATCGAAAATAGTGCAGCAACGGCAACACCGGATGCCAGCACGCTGTCACCGTTAGAGAGTTTTGCGAATGAGGTGGCGGTGCCGGTGGCAAGCAGTGCGCCCGCTGCGGATGCCTCAACGGCAGCCTTTAGCAGCGCGGCAGGGCAGGAAGCCACAACGCCAGCGATAAGCAGTGCGCCAGCACCTGACGTCTCAGTGCCCGCCGAGAGCAATGCGCCAGCTCCGGACGTTTCATTGTCTACAGCAAGCAGCGTGCCCGCGCCGGACACCTCAACGCCAGCCGCGAACGCTGGCAGCGAGGCTCAAGCTGCGGCGGCTACGGATGCGACGGATCTTACCCAGCAGTTGGCCACGCCTGATCCCCTGGCAAACGGTTCTGCCAGCGCCGGGCCGTCATCGGCTTCTACCCTCGGGGATCTCGCTGGGCAGCCTGTCGTGGGAGTGAGTACGGATGCTGTCAGTCAGGACATCAACGCCAGCGTGAAGGACTTCACTCAGGCATTTAACTTTGTCGAAAGTGGGGTTGAGAAGTTAGGTGTGGCGGCAAAGGATGAGCTGATCGCCCTGGCGCGCAAGTATCTGTAGTCCTCAGGCGGCCTTCGGGTCGCCTTTTCATCTTCCGATTATTCTTAATGCGGTCTCGCTATTTTCTACTAACTTTAATCATTCAAACGTTATTTAAACGGGTTTAATTAGCGAAAAGGAAGATAGCATGAGTGATACAGAGGCAATCAAAACCAAAACTGACTACCTGCGTGATGTCACCTCCCAGTTAAAAGAGATGCGTCACTATGCGCAGACCAATACTGAGACGCTATCCAGCCACTGGTTGGCATTTGATGCAGGCGAGTACAAAGACAAAGAGTATGCGGGACGTTTTGACACGCTGCTCAACAAGCAGGGACAGCTGTTAGATGATATTGAGTTGGCGATTCAGGATTTAGAGATCGCCATCAATCACAGCGAGCAAGAAAGCTAAGTTCCCCCGCGCTGGTGGCTTAATCGGCCACCAGCCACATGTCTGCTTCATCGAACATCTCTTCGACAATACGTGCCACCGTCGCTTTATCATTCTTACTCAGATCGGTATCAATGGCGTTTCGCTCCATTGGCTTGACGCGTACCTCGATCTCAGGAAATACGCGTTGCACGCGCTTCTCCAATTCCAGCAATATCATCTCACGTGCGCCTGGTAAACCGGCGACGTTGCGCTTATCGTAAATCAGCTCCACAAACATCAGGGCAGTCCATTCTTCAAAGAGGGTGCGTCATATTACTGTAAATAAAAACAGTGGCAAGGCTCGAAGCCCTACAGGTAAGAATATTTATCTATCTGAGATACAGTTAGCGGGATTTGCACTGATACTCAACAGCGTTACAAAGCGAATTGGCTTTTTTAGGGGGTAAACATGCGTCAACTGGTGATCGATATTTTGTTGAAAATGGCAAAAATGGATACGGAAGCAAAAGAGTTGGTGGCGCAGGTTGAGGCACAGTCATTACTGATTGCGGCCTTATTGATTCAGGCGAAGCAGGATAATAACTTAACGATCAGCGACACCGTTCAGGATGCCATTTTGACCGCATCGCGTGCCGGGCAGCAATTTTTACAGTCAGATGTGGATCTGCTGCTGACGCACATCAATCGTCTATTGGCGGTGGCAAGTTATGTGGAAGTGAAAGGGATTGAGCGCGAGGGGTAAGCAAAAAAATACTACCTCTGGAGGGGAAATCCAGCAACTCCTCCAGAGGCGGCGCAATAGCACCTTCGTTCAAGGACAATCTACGACCGAAGCCGTCAGATACAAGTTATACAACTCCGGATGACTTGTACAACTTTTACCTTGCCGATTTGTGTGGTTGGAGGTGTGTTTGAGATATATTTTTAGGGCCGCTGCGCTTAAAGTTCGTTCTTGATGCAAAACTCTTCCCACGTCATGCCGAGCGCTTCCGCATGAGATTTCAGGTAAGTTTCAATCGCTTCAGCAGCAACCGCTTTATCAGGCTCTGCCAGTTGGATGGAAAACAGCATGCCATCCAGCTTTTTCTGGCGTAAGAATGCGGCATAAATGCGCTCAGCGTGCCACTCGCGCAGTTGGCGCAGTGACAAGTTGGCCGCGCGCGCGTCGCTCTCGGTTAGTTCATCCAGCGCGGCTTGAAAATCGGCGTGCGCGGCAAAAAACATCGTGCGTGCCTGGGCGTAATACTCTTCTGGGGTTTTCATGCGAATTTCCTGCTTATCGACTTGCGCGCTAGTGTAACGTGCGCGAAGTGTCTTGTCAGGCTCAGCCGGGTTTTCGCCGAGATTCCTTGCGTAACTTACGCGAAAAATTATAACGTAGCCGCCATTGAGGCGAGTGTAGGGACCAGGAATGAAAAAGTGGATGGTATTGGCCGCGCTGGGCTTGAGCGGATGTGCGCAAATTAGCAATTACGATGAAGCGGTAAAAACCCCGGCACCAGTGGAATTGCAAGGTAACTGGCAGACTGTCGGACCGCAGAGCAAGTTGATCAGTGGCCAGGCGATGGGCAGCCTGATCATCGGTGCAGAAGGCGACACGCTGGACTGCCGCCAGTGGCAGCGCGTAATTGCCAAGCCAGGCAAGTTAACCCGCCTGAGCGATGAGTGGGTCAACGTGACGCGTCAGGTGCGCGTGATGCCGCTGACGCTGGAGAACGGTGAACTGCGTTATGACGGCTTGCGCATGCGTAAGGTCGACCAACCCACTGTTGAGTGCCAGCAGGCGCTGAAAGAAGTGGCGAAGCGTCCGAAGGATGCGGTGATTCAGGATATTCAGCCGCAGATTATGGAGCCGGTGTCGGTCCCTGCGCAGAAGTGATTTTGTGAGCACAGTTCCAAATAAAAACGGGTGAGCATCAGCTCACCCGTTTTTCATTCAGCTCGCCGCAAATTAATTCTGTGGCAGATACACATTACCTTGCTTGCCGTACGCGCTCATCACCGATTTCTGCTTCGATGATTGGCCCACCAGTTGCGTCAGCTCGTCCATACGCAATTTCAACAGACGTTTGACTTCACTCTCATTGTCGAGGATATGGCGCAGTACCGGACGCAGCTGATCCTGCAACTGGCTGGAGGGCGGCGCCGCTTCGGTCGAGCGGGCCAAGGTTTGCACCGCACTGACGTAATCCACTTCCTTTGTAATCAGGTCATCCCATTCGCCGTCTGCGGCCAGGCGCAGCATTCCATGGCTGAGATCGAGTAACTGTTGGTAAACGGTAATCAGATGCGGTGCATTGTTCATTAAACGGCGTCCTGAAGGTGTTGAGGTTGTGCGACTTCTTTCCAGGCGTCAGCGATATTACGCAGGAGACCTTCGACTTCTTCGATGGCTTCTACGTCATTACGCAGGTTGGCCTGCAGCAGACGGCGGACCATATAGGCGTAAAGTCCGATTAAGTTGTCGGTGAGTTCATCACCCGACTGCTCATCCAGACCCTGCTTCAGTCCGCTCTCAATAATATTGATGGCCTTGGAAATGGAATTACCTTTGCCCTGAATATTGCCATCCTGCATAAACAGGCGAGCACGAATTAGGGCGCTAAGTGCGCCGTCGAACAGCATCGTAATCAATTGCGGCTGACTGGCGCTCATCACTGAGCTTTCCACACCTATCTTTGCATAGGCTTGAGTGCCATTTGCGCTGTACATGATTACTCCTTATGAAGATGAGCTGCTGGAGCTCGATGTCATGTTGTCAAACTGTTGGGTCAGATAATCGCTGGTGCTATTGAGTGCACTCATGGTGACGTCCAACTGAGTAAATTGCTCTTTATAGCGCGCAATCAGGTTATCAATGCGGGTACTGGTGGTGTTGTACTGATCGGTTAAATCATTGAGTGTCTTACTCACACCATCAGTTGCAGCCTGAACGATGCCGGTGCTTGAGAGCCAGTTGGTCAATTTGGTGGAGAGCGCAGTCGTCACCCCGGTCGTTTTTCCATCGCCAACCAACAAAGACTGAACATCGCTACTGTTATTGGCAATAGCATTGTTGAGGGTATCATCGTCCAGTTCTAACTCGCCGGTCGTTGGATCGGTAGTGATGCCAATTTGCGCCAGGGTGGCAAAGGTTGAACTTCCTGAAGAACTCGACAGCAGGCTCTTGATTTGCGTCTGAATCGTACGGAGTGTGCTGTCACCTAGCAGTGCACCATTACTGGTATCCTGATCGGCCCCGGCATCAACAGCCGTGTATTTTGTTAATGTACTAAACGTACCAATTAGCGTGTTGTAGGCATCCACCCAGTCAGAAATGGCGGTGGCTGCCTTTGAAGTATCTTTGGTGATGGTGAGCGTCTGATTTCCAGAGGTGACGTCGGAAAGATTTAATGTAATGCCTTCTAAAGCATCACTAATTGTGTTCGAACTGCTTTCGATATCGACGTTATTAACAGAAAGCAGTGCGTTTTGTGCTGTAACGCTTTCTGTCATTGGATTGT
>NZ_DAMDQC010000119.1:0-13459 GCF_032082325.1 Pantoea sp. CTOTU50773
CGTGTTGCTGGACTTTGGCCACGCGCTATTTGCCGGTGAATCACCAGCGGACTCAGCCCAGTTGATAATTGACCGCGGCAGGCTGTTCGGTATGGACGTGAATGACAACCTACGTGGCTGGGATGACGATCTCGTTGTCGGCACAGTGCACATGACAGAAATTTTTGAGTTCTTTTATGTACTCAAAATCAATAATTGGGATGGCGTATGGCAGCTAGACCAATTCCCCTTCCGTGAAGACCATGTTGAAGCCGCCAATCTGTCGATTCGATTCCTGAAGCATATTTACCGTGCACTGGATAAGCTGGATATTGCCGCGTTGCAAGCGGCGCAAAGTGAACAAAATCCACTCAAAGCCCAGAAAATCATTCAAAATGCGCTGTTAAGCAGTATTGAAGACTAGCCCTGTTGTGCCCGGCACTTTTTTGGCCGGGCAACCTCAATACGCCCCACGCACGTCACCACCTAAATTCTCGTACGTAATTGCTTGTTATTAAAGGTTGGGTAAAACAAGCTGCATCCGAATTACAGCAATCTTGAAGCCTCCCTACTACGTGTGGACGTGAAAAGCATTCGCGAAAAAATCTATGAGCAGAAGTGTTATGGCTCAAGGGGTTGGCTGTGCATCCTGAACGAACTTGGGTTGTTGAAGCAATATCGGGTTATCTCTCACCAATGCCGGCAGTGCTCTCGATTCACGCCAGATAAACGCGATGCTGAAGTTTATCAATACCTTTGTAATCTTTAACTGCCCCCCGATGACAGATCTTTAGATGCGCGCGATAAACTGCTGTTTAGCTTCAATCGACGCAGTGGCTTACTGATGCGCATCTTTCAGAGACTTTATTGGATGTTGTAACTTAAGCCCGTAATAAACAAGCGGAGCATTGCCAGAAAAAATTTGCACCCGGTAGCATTTCTATTCTCTTGTTAGGATGCTTCGCCCAAATTTTGTGATCCAGATGAAGGAATCAATTTTTAGCGCGTTGACTAATTTCTAGCCTCATCTGAAAGTAATGTTACGCGCTCAGGGTCACAGCGAAAAATATACACAGCACTGTGTGTTGATACGCAATTTATTGCACCCGGGTGCACAAATACCCTATCCACCTTACAGAGATACAAACATGAATATAATTAAAGCAATAATAATCGCCTGTGGTTTACTCAGTGTGTTTGTCGTGCAAGCCAAAACGTATATGGTGGGCGTTGCTCTGGCGAATCTGGATCTTAACTATGTTTCAATCCTCCGCAGTCAAATGGAAACGCAGTTGAAAGAGAAAGGATTGAATAGCCAGTTTGCCGATGCCAAAGGCGATGTTTCACTGCAAATCTAGCAGGTTGATGATTTTATTAATCAGGGTGCCGACGCGATTATCGTGAACCCGGTAGACACGCAAGGTGTTATGCCTGTGATTGCTGCAGCAAAGAAAGCCAATATCCCTCTGATTTTCGTCAACCGTAAACCTGAAGTGCCCCTGAGCGGTAAGATGGCTTACGTTGGCTCCGACTCTGCTTTGAGTGGAAAAATGGAGATTGAAGCGCTGGCAAAACGCATGAACAACCAGGGGAACATCGCCATCCTGATGGGTTCACTCTCTACCGAGGAAGCGCGCCAACGCACTAAAGCCGTTGAAGATTATGTCAGCGCTCATCCAGGTCTTAAAGTCATTCAAAAGCAGACCGCTAACTGGCAGCGCAATGAAGCCGTCGATAAAACCCTCTCCTGGCTACAGGATGGCAATTCGATCAACGCCATTGTTGCTAACAATGATGAGATGGCAATTGGTGCGATTATGGCACTGGATCAGTTGAAGAAGAGCGATGTGTTAGTGGCTGGCATTGATGGCACACCGGATGATTTGCAATTCATCAAGAATGGCAAAATGGCGGTGACCATTTTCCAGGATGCGAAAGGCCAGGCCATTGGCGCAGTTAATGTGGCAAGCGATATGCTGACCGGCAAAAAAACCGAAGCCTATAACTGGGTGCCCTATCAGACCGTCACGAAAGAAAATTACCAGGCGTTTACAGACAAGAATCAAAAATGAGACGGAAGGCGGCCCGCAGGGCCGCCGGGAATGACCTTCGCTTCCGCAGGCAGACTTTATCCTGCTTCAGGGGCCTGATGATGACAGCAGCAAAGCAAAAACGTGTGCCGCTTTCAGTGAGATTTTGAAGAGTACCTTGTCAGGAAGGATGACTTAAAGGCAACGTTCAGTACGAATTTTGTTGCTTCCATTGCAGTGGCAACCCGCTATGTTGAGCTAAAAAAATGGAGGTTAACATGGTAAAACCGTCTTCGCCCTGGTGGTGGGATCTTTCCACTCGGGAATTTAGTGAACTCGATATGGCAAACATAGTGGCTGTCTTACCGATTGGAGCCGTTGAGCAGCATGGTCCACATCTGCCGGTACGCGTGGATGCCGCCATTAATGCGGGCATAATTCAACGCGCCGTTGAACTCATGCCCGACGACCTGCCAATGTTGGTGTTACCCGCCCTGCCGATTGGCAAATCAGACGAACACCTGGCTTATCCTGGTACGCTTTCACTGCCGTATGAAGTGCTGGGCAAAGTGTGGTTTGAAGTAGCAAAAAGCGCCTGGCGGGCGGGCATTCGCAAAATCATTTTCTGGAATTCCCACGGCGGCCAACCGCAATTAATGGAGATTGTTTGCCGTCAACTGCGCATCGAACTGGGGATGTTTGCCGTTGGGGCCAGCTGGTTCCGGACAATTGATGCATCAGACCTGTATAGCGAAAAAGAGATGCAGCACGGCATTCACGGTGGAGAATCAGAAACCAGTATGATGCTGCATCTGCATCCCGAATTGGTGCAGATGGCATATGCTGATGATTTCGTCTCAACCTCAGTGGCGTTGGAGGCCAGTGGCGGGATACTCACCCCTGAAGGCGGCATAGGATTCGGCTGGATGGCACAAGACCTTCATCTCTCAGGCACCACAGGCAATGCAGCCGCTGCAGATGCGGAACGGGGTCAGATTGCCACCGACCGTGCAGCACAAGCCTTAATCACCTTGGTTCGTGAGGTGCAAGCATTTAACCTGGACTTCCTCAAAGGTGAAACTGCCTTCCGATCAAAGAAGGTTTAAGCAGACGTTGAGGGCAACCAGACGGACGCCCTCAACGCTAACGCAACGTCGACATCATACCTTTTAGTGTCTCCGCAAATACGCTACCAATAGCGCTTGTTCCGCGATCGTGACCAATCAACATCAGCGTCTGTGTATGCTGCGCAAGCTCACGGACCGGGATATAGATCAATCGCCCGCTTCGTTGATCTGATTCGATATCAATCGGTGTCAGGAAAGTCAGCGTCTGGTCCATCATCGCTGACTGGCGCATCACCTCAATGGAATTAGTTTCGATGACTGTTTGCAGATTGATCGATGCTCGCGCGAAAACCTCATTCAAGTATGGCCTGATGACCATAGATTTATCAGCAATCACCACGGGATAAGGCAGACAGTCACTAAGACGTAGGCTGGCTTTTTCAGCCAGCGGATGACCTGTACCCACCACGGCCCCCAGTCGCACAGGTACACTGGCAAGTTTTCGATGCACAGGCTGCAGTTCAAAATCAAACCCAATCCCCAAATCTGCTTCACCGTTTGCTACTGCATTGGTGATATTTTCACCCGTGGTGAGTTGCTGAAGATGCAATTTCACTCGTGGATTAGCACGACGAAACTCCGCTGCCGTAAGGGGAATAAGATTGGCGGCCAGCCCGCTCATCATTGCTACTGTGACTTCACCGCGCCGCAGTCCTTTCAATTCCTCAATCTTCATCTGCGCTATTTCAATTTCTTTAAAACTCTGACGCACGTGATGAATCAAGGCTTCGCCCGCTGCGGTTAGCACCATCTTACGTGGCAGTCTCTGGAACAAGGGTGTGCCTAGCTCTTCTTCCAGCGCAATCAGTTGACGATTAATGGCTGAGGCCGAAATATGTAAACGCTCAGCTGCTTTGCGAATCGAACCACTGCGCGCTATTTGGTCGATATAAATAAACAAACGGTGCTGGAGCATGCTTTCCTCTGCGTTGCCTTTAAGGCATCAGTAAGTGCGAAAAATGATGCTTTTAAGATAATGCTCTTCCGGTGATTAATACATCTAAACCACACCAGGAGAACACATGATGTCAGACGTATCCCGCAGAAAATTTGCGAAATTAGTGGCTGGCGCGCTGTTATTACCGGCTCTGGCTCCCATGCTGTCGCGCAGCGCAATGGCAGCGAATAACACCATAAAAATTGCCCTGCTGCTGCCTGGCTCTGTTGCCGATGGTGGCTGGAGTTCACTGGCATTTGCTGGATTACAGAGCCTGAAAAAGGCCGGTTTTAGCGTCGCCTACAGTGAAAGCGTACCGCAAGCTCAAATGGAACAAGTGATCCGAGGTTACGCTGACGATGGTTACACCCTAATCATTGGTCACAGCTTCGAATACGGTTCCGCATTTGCCGAAATTGCGCCGGAATACCCAGAAACCTACTTCTTCGCCTCAACGTTCAAACCCGGTGAGAAATCACCTGGTAACGTTGAATACGTCAACCTCGCGTATTTACAAGGCGCCTATGCTGCAGGGGCACTGGCGGCACTGATCTCCGATAAAGGCAAAGCCGTCGGCTTTGTTGGCGGAGGCGATAACCCCACTCAGCAAGCCATGATGCGGGCCTTCATTCAGGCTGCAGAAAAGACCCGCCCCGGCATCAAAGGTATGGGTGTGGTCACTGGCGACTATGACAACGCCGCTAAAGGACGTGAAGCGGCCACCACCATGATTGGCAATGGAGCAGATGTCATTTGGCATGCCGCTGATGTGACCGGCTTAGGCGCAATGCAAGGCGCTGCAGCGGGTAAAGTGAAGGCCATCGGTTGTTATGTCGATCAGCGTGATGTCGCACCGGATTATGTCGCGTGCAGCTTCCGTCAGAACCTCGACTGGATGGTTGAGCAAGTCGGCGAGTCGGTAGCAAACAAAACCTTCAAAGGCGGTGATGAGTGGCATCCAACGGTGGGTAAAGCCTGGTCGGTGGTCAGCGGTAATGAACAGTACAACAGCAAACTCGTCAGCGCGGATGCATGGGCTAAATTCCAGACCATTTGGCAGCAGCTCGACAGTGGCGCGTTGAAACCAACTGTTTAATCGGCGAGAACTTGTTATGACAGCAACAGCACCTGTTCGCGTGGCACTCAATCACATCACCAAACGCTTTGCTCGCGTCGTGGCCAACGATGGCGTTTCACTCAGCATAAAAGCCGGTGAAATCCACGCCTTGCTGGGAGAAAACGGTGCAGGTAAAAGCACCTTGATGCAGATTCTGTATGGCCTGTATCAGGCAGATGAAGGTGAGATTGTCGTGGATGGATTACCCCGGCGTTTTCGCGATCCGAGTGATGCCATCCACTGCGGCATCGGTATGGTTCACCAGGAATTCATGCTGGTACAGCCAATGACCGTGGTCGAGAACGTGGTGCTGGGGTTGAAAGAGAATCGTAGTGGTGCGCTCAATCTGCAAGCCGCGGCTCAGAGGTTACAGGCGCTCTCTGACAAGCACGGTCTGGCGATTGATCCTTGGGCGAACGTGCAACATTTGCCCATTGGCGTGCAGCAGCGCGTTGAGATCCTCAAATTATTGTACCGCGACGCCCAGGTACTGATTCTTGATGAACCCACTGCAGTGCTTACGCCACAAGAAAAAGAAGGCCTGTTTGCCACGTTAAAATCACTGTGCGCTGAAGGGCGTTCCGTCGTGATCGTGACACATAAATTGTATGAAATCATGGCTATCGCCCATCATGTTTCGGTGATGCGCGGCGGCAGGATGATCGATTCGGTCGATATCAATGACACTTCAGAGCGCGATTTGGCCCGCCGCATGGTGGGCCGTGATGTGGTACTTTGCGTGGAGAAATCCCCCTGTCAGCCGGGTAAAACGGTATTGCATGTCGACAATATTGCGGTCCGGGATGCCAGCGGTCAGCAAAAAATCTGGCGCGTTTCTTTGCAGGTTGCAGCCGGTGAAATTCTGGGTATTGCTGGGGTCGAAGGTAACGGCCAGTCCGAGCTTGCTGAAGCATTACTCAATTTGCGCAAGCTGGAGGCCGGGCGCATTTTGTTAAATGGGGCCGATATCAGCGAGGATTCCCCGGCAGTCCGTCGTCATAAAGGGATGGGATTTATCCCCGCCGATCGTCGTGGCGTCGGTTCAGTCACAGCGTTATCAATCACTGACAACGCCTTGTTAGGCCGCCAACACCGTTTCACTCGGGCAGGTGGTTGGTTGCTGGACCGACAGCGCATCAGCCAGCATGCCCGCGATATCATTGCACGTTTCGCCGTACGCACACCCGATGCGGATTTCGAAGCGGGAAAACTCTCTGGCGGCAATTTGCAGAAGCTCATACTCGGTCGTGAAGTGGCGAGCGATCCCTGCTTACTGGTGGTTGAACAACCCACACGCGGCCTGGATGTTGGCGCGATTGAGAGCGTGTGGCAAGGGTTAATTGCGGCGCGCGATCGCGGCTGCGCCATTCTGATGATTTCCGCAGAGCTGGAAGAAATTCTTAACCTGTCCGATCGCATCGCCGTGATGTACAGCGGACAAATCGCAGGCGAACTGCCTGCTCATGAAGCAACAGCAGAAAAACTGGGTGAGCTTATGGCGGGCGCTCATCTGCAAAAAGGAGGCGAACGTGAATAAGCTGCTTGAGAGACGTCTCGCCCCTGCAGAATCGACTGGCGCGCAGATGCTGACCAGCATCTGCGGCATTATCGCCGCTTTTGCTATCGCGGGATTGTTGTTTATCCCCTTCGGCGGTAATCCGCTATCAGCTTATGGTTTCCTGTTCAATGAAGCATTCGGCTCTCTGCGCAGTCTTGGTCTGAGCATAGTCCAGTCCACGCCGCTCATGCTCATCGCGCTGGCGACCATTGTGGTGTGGCGAGCTGGACTGGGTTATATCGGCTTTGAGGGTTGCTTTTTACTGGGCGCTGCAGCAGCCAGTTGGATCGCGCTTTCAGGTACACCGCAGGGTTTTCCGTGGGCCATCCCCCCTCTGTTGTATTGGCCGATGGTTTTACTGGCCGCGTTTCTAGCGGGTGCCATTTGGGCCGGCTGGGTCGGTGCGCTTCGCGTCAAATTCGGCGGCAACGACGTCCTGATTTCATTAATGGCAAATTACGTTGCGTTATTCATCGTGCAATTCCTTGTTTCCGGACCGATGCGTGCCCCGGGCGACCTTCCACAAACGCCACGTTTGCCCGCCGATAGCTGGTTACCGTTTGTCATGAGTGGCATGCGTGCGCATTGGGGAATCGCCATCGCTCTGGTCGCTAGTCTGTTTGTATTCTGGCTGTTGCGTGCCACGCCCGCGGGCTTTGAAATAAAAATCGCAGGCCTGAATCCACGTGCTGCACGCTATAGCGGAGTTGATGTTAACCGTCGTCAGATGGGGGCCGTATTGCTCGGCGGAGGATTAGCTGCGCTTGCCGGGTTGTGTGCGGTGCTTGGCGTTCAACATCGCTTAATGGATGGCATCTCTGGAGGGGTGGGTTTTATCGGCGTGGTCGTCGCTTTGCTGGCGCGTCTGAATCCGTTACTGGTAATCCCTACTGCGATTTTATACGGCGGGCTCGAAGTGGGCGGCAGCGCCATGCAGCGCCAAACCGGTTTACCGACATCAGTGGTGCTAATCCTGCAAAGTCTGGTGGTGTTATTAATCCTTGCCGGCGATCTGCTGCGCTACTACCGCATTAACTTACCGGGTTTACGCAGATCCAGCCGTCCATTTGTGGAGGAGCAATCATGAATTTGCTGGCTAATCTCGATACCGCGTTCTTTATCAGCTGGCTTGCCGCCGCGGTCCGACTCGCCGGACCGGGGCTACTTGCTGCGCTAGATGAAATCTACTCAGCACGTTCCGGCGTGCTCAATATTGGCATTGAAGGCACCATCTTACTTGGCGCGCTGGCCAGTTACATGATGGCGGTTGAAAGTGGTTCTACGGCACTGGGTTTTATCGCGGGTGGCGTTGGCGGCTTGATCGTTGGCTGCGTGCTGGCCGCGCTCTATCTGCGCGCACATGCCAGCCAGGTCGTGGTTGGCATTGTGTTTAATATTCTCGCTGCCGGGCTTGCATCGTGGATCTATGCCTTGGTGATGGGCAATGGCTCGTCGCCAACCATTCCTATGCTGGAGCCTTGGCATATTCCGGTGCTCTCATCCATTCCCGTCGTTGGACCGATTCTGTTCCAGCAGCCGCTGCCCCTTTACCTCACGCTGATTCTGGCCGTATTGGCACATTATTGCCTGTTTCATACGCGCTTTGGACTTTCGCTGCGCGCCGTTGGAGAAAACCCGCGAGCTGCGCATGCTGCCGGCCTGAACGTACTGAAAATCCGAACCTGGGGCGTAATGTTTTCCTGTGTTGGAGCGGGTTTAGCAGGTGGCTATCTGGTCACCGCGCAAATTGGCCTGTTTCGCGACAATATCGTCAGTGGTCAAGGGTTTATCGCGCTTGCTATCGTGATTTTTTGGCCGCTGGAGCCCACTAAAAGCCCTGCTCGCCGCCTTTATCTTTGGTGCGGCTGATGCACTGCAACTCTCTTTACAGCTGTTTGAAAACACGCTGCCACCGCAGGTGCTGCTCGCTCTGCCTTATCTGCTCACGATTCTGGCGATGTCAGGTGTCGTGGGACGCACATTACAACCCGGCGCACTGACTCAGCCTTATCGAAAGGAATAATGATGAAAACGTTTCGTTTCAATAATCTGAAAGATGTTCAGGCTTTCCGTATTAGTCCGGACAGCACCAACTACTTCGCCATCCTGTGCGATAAAACCCTTGATGGCATTGATCATATCTTTGTTGTAGAGATCTTTAACGTCGGCGGCGCGACGCCTCCTAATGAACATGCCACTGCCCATGAGTTTTTCTATGTTCTTCATGGCGAAGGCGTGGCGCGTTGTAATAATGACGAGTTGGTGATCAGGAAAGGTGATTCGTTGTTGTTACACCCGGGTAACGATCATGCCATACGTAACACGGGAACTGAAAAGCTGTATACGTTGACGGTCATGACGCCAAACGAGGGCTTTTCCGAACTGATTCGCAGCGGTGACCCTGTCACATTAGACAGTGAAGATTTGCGTATTCTGACGGGAGCCTGAAATGGGGTTAAACGTATTGGGCAGCAACCGATTTAACCAATGGCGTGTTTCAAAAGAACTCATTGATACACGTCGACCAACGCAAGTTTCACGCTCGGTCGAGCTTAGCACTGGCGAAAGGTCTGTGATTTTTGATTTGCAGCACACCGCGATCGTCGTGATTGATATGCAGAACGATTTTTGTCATCCCAATGGCTGGCTTGGCCACATCGGGGTTGATGTCACGCCTGCACGCGCGCCCATCGCGCCGCTACAACATTTGCTACCGGTACTGCGTCAAGCTGAGGTGCCGGTGATCTGGCTTAACTGGGGTAATCGACCCGATAAGCTCAATCTCAGCCCTGCGCTGTTGCATGTTTATAACCCCTATGGCGATGGCGTTGGCTTAGGTGATCCTCTCCCCCTTTCCGGTGCGCCTGTGCTGGAAGCCGGCAGTTGGGCGGCTGAAATTGTTGAAGAGTTAACGCCGGACTCACGCGATATCCGCATCAACAAATATCGTATGTCCGGCTTTCATGACAGCGAACTCGACAGCATTCTGCGTAACCTTGGTGTGACAACACTGCTGTTTGCTGGCGTGAACCTCGATCAATGTGTGCTGTGCACCCTTCAAGACGCAAACTTTCGAGGTTATGACTGCCTGCTTCTTGAGGATTGCAGCGCAACCACTTCACCCTCTTATTGCCGCGACGCCACGCTGTACAACGTGCAACAGTGCTTCGGTTTTGTCGTTCAGGCATCGCAATTACAACAGCAGTTGGAGTGTGATTGATGAGTTATTTATTGTCCGACGGCTGGATTATCACCATGAACCCACAGCGTGAAATCCTGGAACAAGCCAGTTTGGTGATTGAAGGCCAGCATATCCGTGCCATCGGAACACGCGAGACGCTCAGCCTGCAATATCCTGAGGCAGAGGTTATCGATTGCCGTCAACGCATTATTATTCCGGGTATGGTCAACACGCATACGCACCTGTTTCAGACGCTCTTAAAAGGGTTGGGCGACGACATGGTGCTGAAAAAATGGTTTACCTGTATGACCGGACCGAGTGCTGTCGCGTTAACGGAACAGGATGTTTATGCCGCAGCCCTGCACGGCTGCATGGAGTCTCTGCGCTCAGGTGTCACTTCGCTGGTCGATTTTATGTATGCCCATCCCCGGCCGGGTTTGACCGCAAAAGTCATTGAAGCTTTTGAGGTCAGTGGTATTCGCGGTCATGTATGCCGTGGATTCCTGACCACCGGAGCTGAACATGGCATCCCTGAAGCACTTATCGAAACGCCGGAAGCCGCGCTGGCAGACGCACGTCAGGTTATTCATCGATTTCATAAAGCCGACGGCCGCGTCAAAGTGGGCCTGGCACCCAGTATGATTTGGGCTCTGGATGAGAAAGTGCTGCGCGGTACCCGTGAGCTAGCCAATGAAACTGGCGTACTCATCACTACGCATGTGGCGGAAACTGATTTTGAAATTGAACAAGCCAAACTGCGTTTTCAGGGAACAGACACCGAATTCCTGAGTGATATCGGTTTCCTCGGTTCTGATGTATTGGCCGTGCACTGTGTGCAGTGCAGTTCTCGTGATATCCGCGCGCTAAAACATCACGACACACGCGTCTCACACAATCCATGCAGTAACTTGTATCTCGCGTCCGGCGTGCCTCCCATACCTGAAATGCTGGCGGCTGGATTAACGGTGGGGCTCGGCTCCGACGGCCCTGCCAGTAGCAATAATCACAGCCTTTTTCAGGCGATGAAAGTTGCCGCACTCCTGCAGAAAGGGGTCCATCGCGATCCGACAATTATGACCGCAGAGAAGGTGCTGGAGATGGCCACCATTGATGGTGCCCGAGCCATTGGTCTTGATCATCTGGTCGGTTCATTAGAAGTCGGTAAGCGCGCGGATGTGGTTATTGTTGATACTTCGCATCCGGCGATGACACCCATCCACCACCCAGTCTCATCGCTGGTATATTCCGCATTAGGTCATGAAGTCAATGATGTATTTGTTGACGGTGCGCATTTGCTGCAAAATGGCGAATTTACTCAGATCAACCAGCAAGCCGTAATGGCGCGTTCACAACGTGCGGCACAATCACTGGCCGCACGAACCGGCAATGACACGCCACGAGGCTGGCGTTCAATGGCATTTTAATCGGTGTTTCTTATGGCTTTGAATGACCCAATAAACACCCCCTTCAATCAGCAGGTGAGATTGAATTGCGTTAAATCAAGCGCCACCGAAGGTGGGCAGCCAGCCCACCCAGCTCAGTAACCAGGCGACGATATTCAGCACACCGAAAATCATCACCAACACAATCGGGAGCGTGGAACGCGGCATCCCGGCAAAACGCTGTTGTGCTTTCCATGCCAGCATTGCCGGGATAAAAACGGCCCAAAGCGTTGCAAACAGTCCTGCGAAGCCAATCGCGGCGACAAAGCCATGTGGCCAGAATAATGACGCCATCAACGGTGGCAGAAAGGTCAGGCAGGCAGTTTTCAGCCGTGCAGCAGGAGAATTGCCCCAGCCTAAACGATCGGCGATGAAGTCAAACAGACCGGCTGTAACGCCGAGAAAGGACGCAATCACAGCGAAATGCGAAAAGATCGACATCATCAATGACAGTGTGCTGACGTGCAGATGATTGCTCAGCGCCGCCATTAGCGCGGCGATATCGCCACCCTGCTGCACGATTGCAGGAAATGCCGCGCGCGGCAAATTGCCCATGGTGCTGGTAACCCAGAACAGATAGAGTGCCAGCGACATTAGGGTACCGAGCACCAGCGCTTGAGTGATATGCCGTTTATTGCCGCGGTAATAACTCACCAGCCCGGTGATATTGCCGTGATAACCAAAAGACGCCAGACAAAACGGCAATACCCCGAGAGCATAAGGCCAATAGCTTTCCCCAACTGGCGCCGCGCTGATCAACGAAGGTAAACTGACCTGCGTCAGCAAACCACCAAAGAGCAGGATCAACAGCAGGATTTTCGCCAGTACGCAGAAGGTCATTAAACGACTCACGCCAGTGGTACCGAGCCACACCACGGCGGCAACGCAGAGCGTTAGCGTGATTTTCGCACCGGCGGTGGAGAGCGGCAGCCCCGCCAGATTGAGCGAGTGCTGATAAACCGGACCGCTGGCGGAGATGTAGGCATAAGTCAGGATGCCCAGCACAAACAGAATACTGAGACCGTTAAGCGTTGCCCAACCGCGACCCAGTAGATCTTTGGTTAAGGTGTCATAACCCGAACCCTGCGGATAATGCAGGCTGGTGCGCATAAACAGCAAACCTGATAGCAACATCGCGCCCCACGTCACCAATAACAGCAGCAGCGCCCAACCAAACCATGCACCGGCCATCACAATTGGCAAGGTGAACATACCCGCACCCACCACCGTGCCGCAGATAATCATCGCGCCCCACCAAACAGAGGGTTGGCGACGGCTCAAGGTTAAATCCGTCATTTTGTAAAATCCCTGCAAACATCAAAGGCGGCGATATTACACGGAAAGCGGCGTGAGGGAGAGGCAACGGCAGCAGGTCGTGACGCGCTGAGTGTCAGCGTAGGGTGACAGCGTCATTCGTTAAGACGGGGGTTAGGATTGTTATTGATGAATTCATCAACAACATAGTTAGGTGAACAGAATCAGGAAAAATCTCTGAATGACAAACTTGCTGACACTAAAAATTGACACGGGCGCACTTGGTGCGCCCGTGTTTCCGTCATTGATAAAACGCAGGGCGTGGTGGCATGGTAATCGGCACAATCTCACCGTTGTTCTGCGCGGCAACACAAGCATCGGCAGCAACCGCCGCAGCATAGCCATCCCAGGCCGATGGGCCCGTCATGTTGTCAGACAACACATTGTTAATGAAATCCTGCAATTCCACATCATAGGCATCGATGAAGCGCTTTTTCCAGTCGGTCAGAATTCCCGTGGAGAGTTTAGCCGCGCTTCGCGTCTGAACGGACATCGGCTCAGGTAAGCTCGCAATCCCGGTCTCACCCACCACTTCACACTGGATATCATAGCCATAGGCACAGTTGACGAAAATTTCGACGTCAATACGCACACCTTTCGCCGTTTCCAGCAGCACTATCTGTGGGTCTTTCAGATGCGATGAGGCTTTACGGGTTTTACGCGGATAAATCACCTGAGCACTGACGTAATCGTCTTTCAGCAACCGGCGCAGACCATCCTGTTCATGGATCAGCGTATCGGTAATCGCCATGTCCGTGGTGTAGGCATCGCCGA
>NZ_DAMDQC010000120.1:0-3109 GCF_032082325.1 Pantoea sp. CTOTU50773
GATCTCGCGTGAAAATGGCATTGGCGGCATCAAACTCAAAGTCGGCCAACCCAACACCGCTGAAGACTTGCGGCGCCTCACTGCGGTGCGTCAGACACTGGGCGATGATTTCCCGTTAATGGTGGACGCGAACCAGCAGTGGGATCGTGAAACAGCGATTCGCATGGGACGTAAGATGGAGCAATTCAATCTGGTGTGGATCGAAGAACCGCTCGATGCCTATGACGTGGAAGGCCACGCAGCATTGACTGCCGCGTTAGATACGCCGATTGCCACCGGTGAGATGCTCACCAGCTTCCGTGAACATGAGCAACTCATCCTTGGCAACGCCAGCGACTTTGTGCAGCCGGATGCGCCGCGCGTGGGCGGTATTACGCCATTCCTGCAGATAATGGATTTAGCGGCGCGCCACGGACGTAAACTGGCACCCCACTTCGCGATGGAGATTCACATTCATCTCGCCGCCGCCTATCCCATCGAACCCTGGCTGGAGCATTTTGAATGGCTCAACCCGCTGTTCAATGAGCAGTTAGAACTGCGTGACGGCCGTATGTTGATCTCCGATCGTCACGGCCTCGGCTTCAGTCTTAGCGAACAGACGCGCCGCTGGACCACGCTGACATACAGCGTGGGTAAACGTCCTTAGTGGATCTTTGCGCTGGCGTGACCGCTGAGCTGAGCCTTAGCCAGCGTGCGTGCCAGAATCGAAGAGTACAGCGGTTTGCCGCCAAAGAACTGTGCAGCAAGGGTTGCGCCCAGGCACGTGATGATCATCGGCAGAATCAGCTGATAGTTGTTGGTCATTTCCAGCACCAACACAATGCCGGTTAAGGGCGCGCGAACCGAAGCGGCAAACAGTGCGCCCATGCCGGCCACGGCAAAGGTCGCGGCCTCCAGTTGATAACCGGGGAACCAGTGAATGCACAGTTGACCAAAACAGGTACCCAGCAAGGTGCCCAACGTCAGCATCGGCGCAAAGATCCCGCCCGGCGCGCCTGAAGAGAAGCAGCAAATTGTCACCAATGTCCGCAGGGCGAACAGACCGAACAAGGCCAGCGCGCTGTAACTTCCCGCTGAGAAATCGGGAATCAGCGTGATCCCCCCACTCACGGCAGCAGGCAGAAACAGGCCAAGCACACCACACAATCCCGCCAGCAGGCTGCCCCACATTACCCAGGCGGCAATGCGGCCTTGATGTAATCGTTGAAACTGATCCTGCGCGAGAAATATCAGGCGGTTAAACGCCACACCGCAGCCGCCAAACAGGATGCCAAGCAACAAATAGAGCCAAAGCGTGTTGGTAGGCGCATCGCGCAACTGGCCGATGTTGATAATGGCTTCATTACCATTGCATAAACGAAATACGATGCTGGAAACGATCACGCCGACAAACACCGCTTTGATTGAAATCAGGCTGTAGCGAAACTGCGGACGCATCTCTTCGATAATAAACAGGATGCCTGCCAGCGGCGCATTGAAAGCCGCCGATAACCCCGCCGCTGCCCCGGTGGCGATCAAGGTATGCCGGGATTCAGACGACTTAACGCGGAACAGATCCAGACACATACCGCCAATATTGCCGCCGATCTGCACGGTTGGGCCTTCGCGCCCCAATACCATGCCTGAGCCCAGCGCTCCCATACCGCCAAGAAACTTCACCGGCAGCACGCGCCACCAGCGCACCGGACGCAGCTCTTCCAGCGCCCCTTCGATTTCGGGAATGCCTGAACCACCCGCTTCCGGCGCGAATCGCCGCACCAGATAATAACCAATGGCCCCCAATACAGCGGAAACCAGAAAAGCACACAGGACCTTAAAAAGGGGATGAGTGGCAGCGTTTTCCAGCCAGTTCAGGCGCGAATGCAGGATGAAATTCACCGCGCGGTCAAAAGCCACACCGACCAAACCGGTAAGCACACCGACCAAGGCGGCGAGCAGCAATAAAGCCACGGGTGTTTTATCGCGGCGCAACAGCTTTTGCAGCAGCATAAAGCGCCCGGCGCGCATCGTATTCTCAGGCTGAGTGGCATTTTGCGAAACAGACATGCAGATCCTCAATTACATCAGCGCCGCATCTCCCGCGACGAAAAACCGTCAGCATAGCTAACTCAGGCGATCGCGTAACGCAATCATTGGCAACAGAATTTTACGGTTGGCTGGGCAGCTCTCCGTAATGCACCGCCAGCCATACCGTAGGGCCCTGGCTATCGGTCCAGCAAACGCGATGGCGGCAGCCTGCCGGAATATCGATGAAATCGCCGGGTAACAGTGTGCGCGCTTCGCTTTCGCCTTCCAACTGCAATCCAGCCGAACCCTGTAAAATCATCACCCATTCACCTTGTGTCTGGCAGTACCAGAAATCTGGCGGACTGGCCTGTCCGGTTGAAACGATACGTTCAATCAGGAGATTGGGTTGTGACAACAGCGCTTCGAAGGTTTCAGCGCTGCCGCTTTGCACCGCTGACGGAAAATCACGCAACAGATTGGTCAACATAATGTGAGCCCGATGTTTTTGCTGGATTTATGCACTGTAACGCATGCTTCACCCGGAAGGCTCACAGAATTTTACGTCGCCCGTTGACGAGTTAGGGGCAAATCACCATGATCCTGGCCTTGAAGATCATGCTGTCTCTACTACCGCACTTCGATTGCCATTCTATTGATTGCGCAGCTGATAGCGGCTTCATGACTGCAGATAAGCGCTATGAAACAAGCCGCAAACGTATTTGAAACGGAAAAACAAGAAAATTGGAGCCATCTGGTGTCAGAACTCACGAAAGGATTGCTGGAAGAAATTGTCGCTGAAGTCCGTCCTTTAACGCGACAGGGCAAGGTGGCGGACTACATTCCCGCATTGGCCGGTGTCGATGCCGATCAGCTCGGCATCGCCATTGTCACACCCGATGGCCAGCGCTTTCAGGCTGGCGATGCTTCCACGCGTTTTTCTATTCAGTCGATCTCCAAAGTGCTGTCACTCACGGTCGCGTTGACGCTGTATGACGATGCCGAGATCTGGCAGCGTGTGGGTAAGGAACCCTCCGGTCAGGCGTTTAACTCGCTGGTGCAGTTGGAGCTGGAACAGGGCAAACCCCGCAATCCCTTCATTAAC
>NZ_DAMDQC010000120.1:3119-13296 GCF_032082325.1 Pantoea sp. CTOTU50773
CGTATGCCGGCTACTGCTCGCAAACTGGCCCAGCAAAGCGACATCAATTATGACCGTGTGGTTTCGCGCCCTGAATACGAGCATTCGGCTCGCAATGCCGCCATTGCCTGCCTGATGAAGTCGTTTGGCAATTTCCACAATGATGTCAGCAAAGTGATGGAAACCTATTTCCACTACTGCTCACTCTCCATGAGCTGTGAAGAGCTGGCGCGCACCTTTCTCTATCTCGCTAACCAGGGACGCAGTCAGCACGATGAGTGGGCCGTGATCTCACCGCGTCAGGCACGCCAGGTCAATGCGCTGATGATGACCAGCGGCATGTATGACGGTGCCGGCGAGTTCGCCTGGCGTGTGGGAATGCCCGCGAAGTCGGGCGTAGGTGGCGGCATTGTCGCGGTCATCCCCGGTGAGATGTGTATCGCGGTGTGGTCGCCGGCGCTGGATCACTCCGGTAACTCTCTGGCGGGCACCGCGCTGCTGGAGAAACTCACTGAGCGACTAGGCCGCTCGATTTTTTAAGCGCTTAGCTCACCACATGCGTTGGATTGCCCTTAGCAAATCCCTCGAGATTAGCTTCAATACCGCGCAACAGATTGTTCACTGCCTGCTGGCTGGCCCAGGCGATGTGTGGTGTCAGCAGCAGGTTAGGAATTTCCGGTTGCAACAGCGGATGATCGGCTGCCGGTGGTTCACTGCTGAGCACATCCAGCGCTGCACCGGCAATCACACCCTGACGCAGCGCGTGGGCCAGTTCCGTTTCATTGATCAGTCCACCGCGTGCAGTGTTGATTAGCCAGGCTGACGGCTTCATCTGCGCCAGCGCCTGCAAATCGATTAACTGCTGAGTTTGCGGCGTCAGCGGGCAATGCAAGCTCAACACATCACTACGCGCCAGCACCTCTTCAAACGGAACATAACCAGCGCGCGGCGCTGAACTGCCTTTGCGGTCCGCGTAGAGTACCGTCATGCCGAGCGCTTCTGCCATCGCACCCACCGCGCTGCCGATGTCGCCTTTGCCGACAATCCCTAAGGTCGCACCGAAAATGTCCTGAATCGGCTGGCGATGCACACAAAAATGCGACGATGCAGGCCAGGCCGCGCGTGTGCTGTTAGCGTAATCCACCAGATGGCGACGCAGGACAAATAAGGCGGCAATTACGCCTTCGGAGACGCTTCGCGTGGAGTAGCCGGGCACATTACTGACCACAATGCCGCGTTCACGACATGCATCCAAATCGATGCAGTCGTAACCCGTTGCCGCGACACAGATGTAGCGCAGATCCGGCAACTGTTTCAGTGTTTCCGCGCGCAGCGGCACTTTGTTGGTGATGGCAATCTGCGCGCCCTTTAAGGCAGAAATAATGTCGTGCTGTGCCGTTGTTCCACGAAAATCCCATTCCGTACACCACTCCGGGCGTGTCGGCGGTGTAGGCAGCGTATCACCATCCAGCATCACTATTTTCATCGCTTCTCCGTTTACATGTTTCCGCACTGTTCTCATCAGGTTGCATTTAGGTTAACAAATACAGCGCGTAAAGTGACTTTTTTCAAAAGGTGCGAATTTTTTCTAAATTAGCCTGAGTTTCTGTAACCCTTCTGCGGCAATGGCGTTACACTTCGGCCTCATTTGTTGAATCATTTCGTCGCCGCCATGACCTTTTCACATCAACTTCGCCAGCGCCTGACTGCCTGTATCGCCATCCTGGCGGTGCTGCTGCTGTTTGTCGCGCCGATCGTATCGAAGTCGTTGATGGAACGGCAAAGCCGCATGATGGATATGCCATCCCACGGCATGACGTCTGAAATGTCGATGCATCATCACGAAATGATGATGGATATGGCGATGCCGGGCATGGACCATCACATGATGGAAGACGGTGAATTCGCCTGCGGCTACTGTGACTTGCTGGTGCATGTGCCGTTGATGATGTGGGTGTTCATCCCGTTCATCTGGCTGATGATGGTGATTTCTCGCGCCCCACCGCTGCCGCCTCTGCAGGCTCCGGTGATCCGACGCTTTAGCCCAACACACCGTCCGCGTGCGCCGCCTGCTGTTCTCTCCTGCTGATAACATCATTAACGACGCACCTTTTTGCGTTACGGCATTCTCTAACCGGAAGGAAGACGGCTTTGTCTGCTGCTTACTCTGCAGCACCGCGTGGTGCGGTGCTTAATCTACTTCGTCGCTTACATTTTTATATTGGCCTGTTTGTCGCGCCCTTTATTTTTGTCGCGGCACTCAGCGGCACGCTCTATGTGCTGACGCCACAACTGGAAAACGTCATCTACTCCGACGCGTTAACGGCACAACCCAATGGCCCTGCCCAGCCACTGTCTGCGCAAATCAGCGCGGCACGCGCCTACGCAGGTGAGAAACAGCACATTTACGCTGTGCGGCCTGCGCCAGGCGCAACGGATACCACTCGCGTACAGTTCAGCGATGCCTCACTGGGTGCTTCGCAGTCTCGCGCGGTGTTTATCGATCCTTATAGCCTGAAAGTGAAAGGCGATATGACGGTGTACGGCACCAGCGGTGTACTGCCGTTGCGTACCACGCTTGATCTGCTGCACAGCAGTCTGCTGTTGGGTGATTTTGGCCGCAACTACAGCGAGCTCGCGGCGTCCTGGTTGTGGGTTGCTGCACTGGGCGGCGTGGTGCTGTGGCTGGGCACGCGCCCGAAACGTAAGCTGAAAGCCGCGCGCAAGGGATTCGCCTTTAGCCGCCACTGGCATATCACGCTGGGTCTGACGCTGGTGCTGGGATTGGTATTCTTCTCCGCCACCGGTTTAACCTGGTCGCAGTGGGCGGGTAATAATATTGACCGCTGGCGTACGGAGTTGAACTGGCTGACACCACAGGTCAACACTTCACTTAGTAGCGATACGGCACCCGCCGATCCTCATGCTGACCATCACAGCATGCCAGGGATGCCTGATATGGATATGTCGGATATGGACATGTCCAAAATGTCGATGTCATCAATGACAAAACCGGTTGCACAGCCCGCGAAGCCAATGCCTGACAATCTGCCGGACAGTGACTGGGATCGCGTACTCAACGCCGCCCGCCAGGATGGATTGAGCGCCAGTAAGCTAGAGTTACGTCAGCCGAAAAGCGCGGACAAAGCATGGGCAGTGACCGAAATCGATCGAAGCTGGCCGACACGGGTTGATGCGGTTTCCGTGAATCCGCAGGACTTCACGATTGTTGATCACGTCTATTTCGCCCAGTTCCCACTGGTGGCAAAACTGACGCGCTGGGGCGTGGATGCGCATATGGGCGTGCTGTTTGGCTTGCCTAACCAACTGCTGTTGGCGTTCTTTGGACTTGGTTTATGCACGATGATCGTGCTGGGTTATCGCATGTGGTGGGCTCGCCGTCCGCAGCAAGCGGAAGCCAGCCCGGCGAAAACATTAACCGAAACCTGGCTCGCCATACCGCACTACAGTAAAGGCACCTGCTTGATAGTGGCGTTGGCGCTGGGTTATGCGCTGCCGGTGATGGGCGTAAGCCTGCTGGCGTTTTTACTGATCGATATTCTGCGCTGGCGTAAACAGCAACGTGTTCCGATGACCGAAGCAGAGATTCTGGCGTCGCAGCAGTCACCGCTTGGCATTATTCGCGCTCGCTTTACGGTGAAGCGCAAGGAGATGCGTAACTTCCTGCGCGGCGTGTGCATTCTGGCGGTGATTGTCGTTTCGGTGATGAGCAATGCGATTATTGGCGGAGTGATCGATCAATACGGTATCCCGTTTAGCCACTGGTCATTGACGATGTACATCACGCAGGGGTTGATGATTGCCTTATACAGCGCAGTGTTCACCGCACTGATGTCGATTCCGTTGTGGTATTTCTTCCTGGGCGAAAGCGATCCACAAGGTAAATAAGGGTTGGTGCGCAAGGATGCGCACCTCATCTCATCAACGAGACTTAAAAATCCGCTTTGAGTACCACGCGATAATGGGCTTTTCCCGCTCTCACATGTTCTAACGCGGCATTGACCTGCGACATCGGAAATTCCTCCACCTGTGGAGCGATATCCACGCGGGCGGCTAACTTGAGCAAGGTACGTAACTGAGCGGGAGAACCGGTTGAAGATCCGGTTAGCGCACGATCGCCGACAATCAAACTGAACGCCGGAACCTCAAACGGCTTCATCACCGCGCCCACCGTGTGGAACTTGCCTTGTCGCGCCAGTGCCTGGTAGTAGGGCTTCCAGTCTAAATCCACGGCAACGGTGCTGATGATCAGATCAAACTGACCAGTTAATGCATTCAGGGCTTCCGCATCGCGGCTGTTTACCACCCGATTGGCGCCCATCGCCAGAATGGAGTCGGTTTTACTGGCATTGGAGCTGAAGGCGGTGACTTCCGCGCCCATCGCACGCAGCAGCTTAATCGCCATGTGTCCTAACCCACCGATACCAATCACCCCTACGCGGCTGGTGGCGTTGATGTTATGCATGAGTAACGGCTTAAATACCGTGATACCACCGCACAGCAGTGGACCCGCAGAAGCCAAATCCAACGACTCGGGCAACGGGATCACCCATTGCCAATTGGCACGAAGATGGCTGGCGAAACCACCACGGTTATTAATGGTCGAGACTTTGCCATTTTCGCAATTGACCTGATCGCCTGCGATGCAGGCATCACAGTGATGGCAGCTTTTTGCCGTCCAGCCGATACCGACGCGTTGCCCGATGCTGAGCCCTTTGTTTTGCGCCGCCTCTCCCAGCGCCGCCACGCGACCAATCACTTCATGTCCGGCAATCAACGGATAACGTGAACCGCCCCACTCATTATCGATCATCGACAAGTCGGAATGGCACACGCCGCAGTAATCGACTTCAACCTGTACGTCTTCCGCTGCCAGCGGGCCGGCATCATATTCATAAGGCACTAACGCCTCACCCGCTTGCAGAGCGGCATAGCTGGAAATCTTCATCGCTGTCCTCGGAGTTTTGCTCGATAGAGCATCAGAGTAGCAAAGTGATGAGCAATATAATGCTGAATAATCAGGTTATTAGTAAGGGGAATGCTGTTTGGAAGGACGATGCAGCTTAAGAATGGAGGGGCGAAGAATCGGTGCGCACGCTGCGCACCGTAAGACTTCAGGTCGGCATGGCTGCACTGCAACGCAATAGTCGGACCCTCATCTGACATTGAAGTTGCAAGGGCATGGCTGCCGACTTTATCACCATGTTAGAAATCCGCTTTCAGCACTACGCGGTAATTCGCTTTACCGGCGCGGACATGATCCAGCGCGTCGTTGATTTTCGACATCGGGAACGCTTCTACCGTTGGCGCAACGTCAGCACGCGATGCCAGTTTCATTAACGAACGCAACTGGCCCGGAGAACCGGTGGATGATCCTGTCACGGCACGGTCACCCATGATCAGGCTGAAAGCCGGAACTTCAAAGGGCTTCATCACGGCACCCACGGTGTGGAATTTACCGTGCGGTGCCAGCGCCTGGAAGTACGGTTGCCAGTCCAAATCAACCGCAACGGTGCTGATGATCAGATCAAACTGGCCTGCCAGCGCGTTCAATGCTTGTGGATCACGGCTGTTCACCACGCGATCCGCACCCATCGCCAGGATAGATTCCGTTTTACTGGCGTTGGAGCTGAACGCAGTCACTTCCGCACCCATAGCACGCAACAGTTTGATCGCCATGTGGCCAAGGCCACCGATGCCGATCACGCCCACACGACTGGTGGCATTGATGTTGTGCATCAGCAGCGGTTTGAACACGGTGATACCGCCGCACAGCAGTGGGCCGGCAGTGGTGATATCCATTGACTCTGGCAGCGGGATCACCCATTGCCAGTCAGCACGCAGATGGCTGGCGAAACCACCTTTGTTCATGATGGTTGGCACTGAACCGTTTTCGCAGTTGACCTGCTCGCCGTTGATACAGGCATTACAGTGCTGGCAGCTTTTCGCTGTCCAGCCAATGCCCACACGCTGACCGACTTTCAGTCCTTTGTTTTGCGCGGCATCACCCAACGCGCTGATGCGACCAATCACTTCATGGCCCGCGATCACTGGAAACGAGGAGATGCCCCACTCGTTATCAATCATCGACAGGTCAGAGTGGCAAACGCCACAGTAATCGACCTCAACCTGTACCTCTTCAGCTGCCAGCGGACCGGCCTCATACTCAAAAGGCACCAGCGCTTCGCCTGCGTTCATCGCGGCATAACTTTTGATTTTCATTACTGTCCTCTGTTTCAGCGTTTTCGACTCACTAGTCTAGCAGAGCGTACGCCAGGATTATGACGATAAATCAAACGATTATCCGCGATTCGTCAGAAAAGCATTTAGGGTTAAAGCGGATCGTGATTCAGTGGGCTGCGAAACGCATGCCTCGCTGCTTCAATCAGTTGGCTGGCGGTGATTGTCGGCGGTAAACGCATCAGCACTTTGCTGGCTTGCCAGTAACACAGCACCATCTCTTCATCTGTCTCGTTTTCGGCCATTTCACGTAGCCGTCTGCGCAGGCTGACCACATCCAACGTTTGCTGCTCATCCACCATCTCCGCAATGGTCTGATTGATCACCTGATGGATGATTTTCCAGGATATTTCGGCAAACACATTGAACCTCGTTGCGTATCTATCGGCTCAAGGCAAATGAATAAACCGTGCGGCGCTGACCGCACAAAAAGAGAACAAAGCTGGCATAACTATAGCCGTTTATTTTCTGAGCAAATGCCGGAACAGCGGACATTCTTGTAGTTAACGGATCTATAAAATGATTTTTATTTTGCATCGTGCTGACGACCGCAAATGTCCTTGTAACAAAAAAGCATAAACCTAAGCTGGCTGTCGTCGCCGCGCTTTGCCAAAGTAGGGCAACGTTTAACCTCGCAACAGGGAATGAATATGAGTCAAACCACTGTTTTACACGCCGATCCATTAATCTGGGGCCACGGCCCCAAAGTGTTTGAAGTGTTTCTGGAACCTACCTGCCCGTTCTCAGTCCGTGCTTTTAATAAGCTGGATGCGCTGCTGGCATTGGTGGGGGAAGATAAGATGACGCTGAAGATTCGGCTGCAATCCCAGCCATGGCATATGTATTCCGGACTGATCGTTCGTTACATCCTCGCCGCATCCACTTTGCCAGAGGGCAAAGCCGCTGCAAAACGTGTGCTGCAGGCGGTCGCCGATCATCGTGAGGAGTTTGAGTTCACCGATCACAGTCATGGGCCCAATATGGACGCGACGCCGAACCAAATCCTTGCACGTTTGCAGCAGTACAGCGGCATCGATGCACACGCGCCGTTCCTGCGCGCCGAGCTGCAGAACGAAATTAAATGGCATTGTAAATATTCGCGCCAGAACGGTATTCACGTCTCACCCACCTTTATCACCAACGGCCTGGTGCAGTTGGATATTGGCAGCGGTGATGATATTGAGTCCTGGGCACAGCGCATTCTCGCCTGATGTCGTCAGCCCGCTCCGGCGGGCTATCCCCATATTTCGCAACAGATTTCAGCTTGCACTGATTGCACAATTTCCGATAATCGTTATCTACCTAATTATATAGCGAGAAAGGGAATGCAAGTCAGATACCTCACAGCATTGATGTTAACCGCCGCCGCGGGCCTCAGCCTGCAAGCACAAGCCAGTACCGATATTCGCGTAACTTATGCTGGTTCGATGGGGAAAGTGATGGACCAGTCTTTAGGTCCAGTCTTTGCCAAACAGAACGACGGAAAATATGAAGGGCAAGGCCAGGGCGCATACGGCATGGCACGTCTGCTGGCGAGTAAAAAAATCACTGCTGACGTGTTAGTCTCCATCACGCCAGGCCCGATGCAGATCTTAAAAGATGCTGGATTGATTGATGGTGCCGTACCGGTTGCCAGCACCAGCATGGTGGTGGCGTACAGCCCTAAAGGGAAATTTGCTCAGCAGTTTGCACAGGCCAAAGGCACAAACGCTAGCTGGCTGAAAGTGCTGGCGACACCGGGCATTAAGTTCGGGCGTACTGACCCGATCAACGATCCAAAAGGCCAAAATATTATCTTTACCCTGCTGCTGGCTGAGAAATATTACAAGCAGCCGGGCATCGCCGATAAAATTCTCGGTGGCTACCAAAACCCTGCTCAGACCCATCTTGAGGGCGGCCTGCTGGCTCGCCTGGAGAGTGGTCAGGTAGATGCCGCGGCAGGTTATGAGAGTGAAGTGATTTCCGCACATCTGCCTTACGTGGCGCTGCCGGATGAGATCAACCTGAGCAATCCAGACATGGCAAAACAGTGGTATGACACTGTGAGCTTCAGCGTCAAAGACAGCGCGGGCAAAGATAAAGTACTGCATACCCAGCCGCTGGTTTACTACGCAGCAGTGCTGAAAAACGCCCCGCACGGTACGGCAGCGGGTAAAGCCTTTGTCGATTTCATGCTGAGCCAGCCAGGTCAGGCGCTGTTTAAACAGAATGGTTACGCCGCACCGAAAGGCGGAGCTGTTTATCAGTAATGAAGACCGGTCACGCCACCGCGCTTTGGTTGTCACTGCCAGCACTGATGTTGCTGGCAGTGCCATTCGTCACCCTGATTGGCGTTACGCACTGGCAGCACATGCACCTTGCCTGGGGCGATGGCAGTGCCATCTCCACCTCTTTGGGATTGGGCGCGATTGCGCTGCTGTTGATCTTTATCAGCGGATTGCCGGTGGCGTGGTGGTTGTCGCAGGCAAAGGGTCGCGCACGCGCCATTGTGGAACTGTTGGTGATGATTCCATTACTGACGCCTCCACTGGCAATGGGGATTTTACTGGTGAGCGCTTACGGACCTTATAGTGTTCCGGGGGAATTACTGGGGAAATTTGGCTGGACGCTGGTTAACAATCCTGCCGCGTTTATTCTGGCGCAATGGTACGGCGCACTGCCCTACTTCATTACCACTGCGCGTTCCGCTTTTGCGGGCGTTCCGCAGGATATTCTGGATGCCGGTCGTACCTTAGGTGCCTCACCGTGGCAAGGATTTTGGCGTTTGTCGGTTCCGCTGGCCGCGCCGGGTTTGGCCTCTGCAACAGCTTTGGCGTGGGTGCGCGCCATGGGTGAGTTCGGCATTGTCATGATTTTCGCCTATTTCCCTCAGGGCATGCCGGTTCAGCTTTATAACAATCTGCAAAATGACGGCGTCGATGCGGTGTACGTACTGCTGTGGTTGCTGCTGTTGTTTACCTTACCGGTGCCGCTGCTGTGTTTTGTGGCGTCAAGACGCGTACGTTATGGCAGTTCATCAGTGGAGTCATAGCGCGGCAGGGAAACCGATATTCCGTAGCGGGTGGCCTGCAGGACGTGCCCTGGCTATGTTGGACAGGCTAATTGAAATGACACGACAGACCATGTGCTTGATGGGCGCAATATATTGCGCCCATCATGACTTAATCAATCGCTTTCAATGCATCCAGCGCGCAAGCCTCATCAAGATTACCGCCCGGCGCACCACCGACACCAATCGCACCAATCACCTGATTACCACTTTTTACCGGCACGCCACCGGCTAACAGCAGAAAGCCTGGTACGTCACGCATATTCTGCGCGCCTGGATTGTTCTGTGCCGTTTCCATCACTTTGCCACTCAGATTCCTGGTACTCAACGCGGTGTAGGCCTTCATACGGCTCGCTTCTACGGTGTGCGGACCGGCATTGTCCATACGCTGTACCGCAGTCACTAAACCTGCGCGATCTACTACTGTCACGGTGACATTGTAATTTTTTGCTGCGCAGGACTGAATAGCTGCGCTGGCCAGTTTTTGCGCCTCAGCCAATGACAGATTGGATTCAGTCACGGCGGCCTGGCTGCCAAAAGAAACAAATGCCGCCGCAGCAGCAATCAAAGAAAGGCGAATAGTCATGTGTCACTCCTGAGTTATGTTAGGTGACACTGTAAAATGAGAGCAGGTTAATAAATATTCGGGTGATCACGCGTTCTGCCAGGTAGTTATACCTGGTTAAGTTGCTGCCAGGCGTGAATCAGTTGCGCAAGATTGTCCATTTCCAGTTTAGTCAGAACTGCGGCGCGATGGGCTTCAACCGTTCGTGGTGACAGCGATAAATCACGCGCTATCTCTTTGCTGGTCTGCCCGGCAATCATCAGTTGCATCACTTCGTTTTCACGCACCGACAACAATGCAAAACGCGACTGCAAAATCTGTTG
>NZ_DAMDQC010000121.1:0-13286 GCF_032082325.1 Pantoea sp. CTOTU50773
GGAACATTATGAGTCTTAATTACCTGGATTTTGAACAGCCAATCGCAGAACTGGAAGCGAAAATCGACTCGCTGAAGTCAATTGGCCGTTCGGATGAGAAACACGATATTAATCTGGATGAAGAAGTGCAGCGTCTGCGCGAAAAAAGCGTTGAGCTGACACGTAAAATCTTCTCCGATTTAGGTGCATGGCAGGTTGCGCAGCTCGCGCGTCACCCGCTGCGCCCTTACACGCTGGACTATGTCCGCAACGCGTTTGATGATTTCGATGAGTTGGCTGGCGACCGCGCTTATGCCGATGACAAAGCGATTGTCGGCGGTATTGCCCGTCTTGATGGTCGTCCGGTGATGGTCATTGGCCATCAGAAAGGCCGTGAAACCAAAGAGAAAATCCGTCGTAACTTCGGTATGCCAGCACCAGAAGGCTATCGTAAAGCGCTGCGACTGATGGAAATGGCTGAACGCTTCAAAATGCCACTGATCACCTTCATCGACACCCCGGGTGCATACCCTGGTGTGGGCGCCGAAGAGCGTGGACAATCAGAAGCCATCGCACGCAACCTGCGTGAAATGTCAGGTCTGAAAATTCCGGTCATTTGTACCGTGATTGGCGAAGGCGGTTCCGGTGGTGCGCTGGCAATTGGCGTGGGCGACAAAGTGAACATGCTGCAGTACAGCACCTACTCGGTGATTTCACCGGAAGGCTGTGCTTCTATTCTGTGGAAAAGCGCTGATAAAGCGCCATTGGCTGCGGAAGCGATGGGCATCACCGCCGATCGCCTGAAAGAGCTGAAGCTGATCGACTCGATCATCCCTGAACCATTGGGCGGCGCGCATCGTCAACCAGTGGATATGGCGGCAAGCTTGAAAAAGCAACTGCTGGCGGATCTGGCCGATCTCGACGTGTTGAGCACGGAAGAGCTGCTTAACCGTCGTTATCAGCGCCTGATGAGCTATGGCTACGCGTAAGCCAGCCTGTGCATGAAGAGAAGCGGACTCCGGTCCGCTTTTTTTATGCCAGCTGATTACCGAGCGAGATCGTTCAAACTGCTATGCATTGGGCAGTAAAGAGAATCTAATCAGCCAAAAAAACCTTTTTATTATCAAGGTGCTCATTCAATCATGAACTCACCTGAATATTGAGTGGGATCAAACAGACGACGATGAATTGGTCAGCCATGACGTTCTAACCGGGCTGAGAAGGCCAGCCCGAAGAGCAAAGCGTCCGGGCCATGGACGGCCCGGCCGATCTGCATGGATGCGTTGTTCCTTTGCGATCGGGCTGGCCTTTTCTGGCCCTCGCACCCAATTAACAGCAATCCCCCCTAAACAACAACACCGCATTCCAGAACATTCACCTCTCACTTTTCGCTATCCTTATTCAGTGCCATAACACCACAGGAGGTGAGCATTGAATATTATCGCGATCATGGGACCGCACGGCGCGTTCTACAAAGATGAACCGATTCGTGAACTGGACGCAGCCCTCAAGCTGCAAGGGTTCCAGACCGTCTATCCCAACAATGCCAGCGACCTGCTGAAACTGATAGAACACAACCCGCGTATCTGCGGCGTGGTTTTTGACTGGGACGATTACAGTCTGGCGCTGTGTAGCGACATCAACCAGCTCAACGAATATCTGCCGCTGTATGCCTTTATTAACACCCATTCGCAGATGGATGTCAGCATTAACGAAATGCGCATGGCGCTGCAATTCTTTGAGTACGCGCTCAATGCCGCTGACGACATCGCATTACACATTCGGCAGTACACCGATGAGTACATCGATAAAATCATGCCGCCGCTCACCAAGGCGCTATTCACCTATGTGAAAGAGGGCAAATACACCTTCTGTACGCAGGGCCACATGGGCGGCACCGCCTTCCAGAAAAGCCCGGTGGGCAGCCTGTTCTATGACTTCTTTGGTGCAAACACGCTCAAGGCGGATGTCTCCATCTCCGTCACCGAACTGGGGTCTCTGCTCGATCACACCGGCCCGCACCTCGAAGCAGAAGAGTATGTGGCGCGTACTTTTGGCGCTGAACAAAGCTATATGGTGACCAATGGCACCTCAACCTCAAACAAAATTGTTGGGATGTACGCTGCACCCGCAGGAAGTACGGTGCTGATTGACCGTAACTGCCACAAATCACTCACCCATTTGCTGATGATGAGCGACATCATCCCGATTTGGCTCAAGCCTACGCGTAATGCGCTGGGCATTCTAGGGGGGATCCCGCAGCGGGAATTCACACGCGACGGCATTCAGCAGAAAGTTAATCAGACACCACGCGCCAGTTGGCCGGTGCATGCCGTCATCACCAACTCCACTTACGATGGCCTGTTGTATAACACCCAGTACATCAAAGAGACGCTGGATGTGCCGTCGATTCATTTCGATTCGGCTTGGGTGCCGTATACCAACTTTCATCCCATCTACAGCGGCAAAAGTGGTATGAGCGGGGAGCGTATTCCCGGCAAAGTGATTTATGAAACGCAGTCAACGCACAAACTGCTGGCGGCGTTTTCGCAGGCCTCGCTGATTCACATCAAAGGTGATTACGACCACGACACCTTTAATGAAGCCTACATGATGCACACCACCACATCGCCGAGTTACGCGATTGTCTCATCGATCGAAACGGCGGCGGCGATGCTGCGCGGTAATCCGGGAAAGCGATTGATCAATCGCTCAGTTGAGCGCGCTTTGCACTTCCGTCTTGAGATTCAGCGACTGCGTGAAGAGTGCGATGGCTGGTTCTTCGACATCTGGCAGCCTGAGCAGATCGATGAAGCTGAGTGCTGGCCGATCCAGCCAGGCGAAGAGGACTGGCATGGATTCACCCATGCCGATCGTGATCACATGTACCTCGATCCGATCAAAGTCACCATCCTGACACCCGGAATGAGTGAATTGGGGAAAATGGCGGATGAAGGCATTCCGGCGGCGCTGGTGGCGAAGTTCCTCGATCAGCGCGGCGTGGTGGTAGAGAAGACCGGTCCGTACAATTTGCTGTTCCTGTTCAGCATCGGCATCGATAAAACCAAAGCCATGAGCGTGTTGCGTGGTCTGACTGAATTCAAACGCGCCTACGATCTTAATTTGCGGGTGAAAAACATGCTGCCGGATCTCTATGCCGAAGATCCCGATTTCTATCGTAATATGCGCATCCAGACATTGGCGCAGGGCATTCATAATCTGATTCGACAACACGATCTGCAACGCCTGATGCTTAAGGCTTTCGACGTTTTACCTGAATCAAAAATGACGCCGCATCAGGCCTTCCAGCGCCAGGTGCAGGGGCAAGTCGAAACCGTCGATATCCGTGAGTTAGTGGGCCGGGTCTCTGCCAACATGATTCTGCCTTATCCACCGGGCGTGCCGTTGGTGATGCCGGGCGAGATGATCACGGAGGAGAGTCGCGCGGTGCTCGATTTTCTGCTGATGCTCTGCACGATTGGACGGCACTATCCTGGATTTGAAACCGATATCCATGGTGCAACGCTCACCGACGATGGGCGCTATCTGGTGCGCGTGCTCCGTGAGGAAAACAGCCGTTAACTTCGGACAATTGCCTCTTTTCAGCGCGCTACCGAGCACGTAGGCTTAGCGGCTGATTCTTTAGGAGCCGCTATGCTGCAGATAAAACAGATCCACCACATTGCCATTATTGCCACCGATTATCAGCGCAGTAAGGCGTTTTACTGTGACGTGTTAGGTTTTGATTTGCTGGGTGAGTATTACCGCGCCGAGCGTGATTCGTGGAAAGGCGATCTGGGACTGAACGGGGTTTATACCATCGAACTGTTCTCGTTCCCCTCGCCGCCGCCACGCGTCAGTGGGCCGGAAGCCTGCGGTCTGCGTCATCTGGCGTTTTGTGTTGATGATGTTGAACAGTCGATTGCCGCGTTGGCTGCGAAAGGCGTGGTGTGCGAACCCATCCGCATTGATGCCCTGACTGGCAAAGCGTGCACTTTCTTTCCGGATCCAGACGGTTTGCCGCTGGAGCTGTATCAAGCGTAAACTAGCCACCGCTGCGGGCCGCAATCAGGCGGTTCGCGTTGACGGATTACGCTATGTCCTTTTCCCATCTTGCTTCGTTACTGAAACCCGACGCCCGCTGTGTGCTGGCGTTCAGTGGCGGGTTGGATTCCACCGTACTGCTGCATCAGCTGGTGAGTTGGCAACGCCTGATGCCACAGCTGCAGGTGCGCGCGTTGCACGTCCATCATGGATTAAGCCCAAATGCGGAGCGCTGGGCGTCACATTGCCTGCAAATCTGTCAGCAGTGGCAGATTCCCTGCGAAGTGTTGCGCGTTCAGGTGGATGGTCGTGTAAAGGGCATTGAGGCGGCGGCCCGTGAAGCACGCTATCAGGCGTTATTGCAACAGCTGCAACCCGGTGAGCACTTACTTACGGCTCAGCACCTTGACGATCAGTGTGAAACGCTGTTGTTGGCGTTAAAAAGGGGCAGTGGTCCAGCAGGATTGGCGGCGATGCCCATCCAGCGTCAGGTGGGAAAACATTCGCACCTGCGCCCGTTGCTGGATATCAGTCGTCAGCAACTCGAAACCTATGCGACGGAGCACCGCTTACGCTGGATCGAGGATGAAAGTAACGCCGACAGCCGCTATGACCGTAATTTTCTTCGTCAGGACATTCTGCCGTTGCTGCAGACGCGCTGGCCACATTTTAGCGCCGCCAGCGCCCGCAGTGCCGCGTTGTGTGGTGAGCAGGAACAATTGCTGGATGAACTGCTGGCAGAACAGTTGGCCCAGCTCACTGATGAACAGGGCGCACTGCATTTTCCGCCATTGCTGACGATGAGCGAAGCGCGGCGCCATGCGCTTTTGCGTCGCTGGATTGCACAGCAGGGCGGCGCGATGCCTTCACGTGATGCCTTAAAACGTATCACCGATGAAGTGATGTGTAGCCGTGAAGATGCCAATCCCAGCCTGAGTTTTGCTGCCTTTACACTCCGCCGGTATCGACAGCGGCTGTATTGGCTTAACGCGCATGCATCGCTGAGTCAGCACTCGCTAACCTGGCATGATCGTGAACAACTGCTGCGGCTGCCCGAGAATTTAGGCGTATTACAGGCAAACCCGGCGATCGCCACCTTGCGTCATCCCACCGAGGACGAATCGATCAACGTTCGTTTTCAGGCCAGCGGCTATTATCATCTGCTGGGCCGCGCCGGAGGCCGCGAGATAAAAAAATTGTGGCAGGAATTAGGTGTGCCACCCTGGCAGCGGGAGCGTATCCCCTTGATTTACTACAACCAGACGCTGATCTGTGCACCGGGAATCTTTGTCACCCACGAAGGTGCGGCCAGTCATGAGCAAGGCTGGCAAGCGATCTGGTTACAACAACAATAAGATGGAGAGCAATGATGAAACACTGGATGGCGGCAGCATTGCTGGCCGCAGCGTTGCCGGCTTTTGCCGACGGCGATGTGAATGCAGGCGCGCAAAAAGCAGCAACCTGCCTGGCGTGTCATGGTGCGGAAGGGAAAAGTGCTGTGCCGCTTTATCCCAATCTTGCCGGGCAACATGCGCCTTACCTGCTGCACTCCTTGCAGGCATATAAAAAAGGGGAGCGTAGCGGTGGTCAGGCAGAAGTGATGAAAGCGTTTGTGGCAGGATTGAGCGATCAGGATATGGAAGATTTATCGGCGTATTACAGTTCGCTGAAGCCGTAAGCGAGGGGGGCGGGATAGCATTCCCGCCCGAATGTGGTAGTTATTCGTCTTCGCTAACGATGACGGTGCCCAGCTCGGGATGACTGAAGCTGGCGATATGGTCAAGACGCAGTTCGCGGGTTTCACCGGAGAGATCGACCGTCAGGTACTCCACGTTTTTACGTGAGACCATGTCAACGGCTTTCGCCTTAAGCTGATCGCCGTTTTTTAACTCCAAAGACAGCGTCCAGTGTTTGGTGCAGGCGAGCTCGAGGCTATCGTAGTCATCGCAGTTGATGGGTTTGTAGGCTTCATTCGTCAACATAGTCGCTCACCAATAAGTTAGAAGCAGCATAAGCTGCTTGTTCCCTGACAGAAGAGTTTAGCGCAGAATTAGCGGCAATATCGTTGAGTGCGTTTAGCGCGCAACCTATCGCGTCTGGCACATACCCCAGGTCGCCACTGCCGATTTCGGCATACTTCTGGCGAACTAACTCACAATACTTTTGCACATACACCTCCTCAGCAGAGCTTAAATACTCTGGTTGATAAGCGACTATATCACAGGATTTTCATGGAAATCAGCCAGGGGAAGCCGCGATCTGTACAAAGAAAAGTGTAAAAGTGACACACAGCGCTGGCCTTAAGCAGGAAGGCGGCGCACAAAAGGTTAAGTTGATGAACAGGTTATTCCGCGACACAACATCGTTCTTAAAGGCAGGTGACAGATGATCGTGCTGTCGCGTTCAGTTTCACTTGCAGACAACGAGGTCGAGCTCAGTGCCATTCGTGCACAAGGTGCGGGCGGGCAGCATGTGAATAAAACGTCTACTGCTATCCATCTGCGTTTTGATATCCATGCCTCTTCGCTGCCACCGTTCTACAAGGAACGCCTATTGGCTGCGAGCCACCATTTGATTACGACAGAAGGCGTGGTGATCATCAAATCTCAGGAGTATCGCAGCCAGGAAATGAATCGCGAGGCGGCCCTGCAGCGGCTGATCAATCTGATTCGTGAGTTAACCACGATGGAAAAAACCCGGCGGGCGACACGACCCACGCGTGCATCTAAAGAGCGGCGGCTCGAGGGGAAATCACGGCGCAGTAATGTGAAAGCGATGCGGGGAAAAGTGCAATGAAAAACGCCTCCAGCTGGAGGCGTTTTAGTCTTACTTGTTCAGCGCTTTTGCCAGGAACTCGACAATATCGTGTTGTTTGATCATTTGCTTCTCGCTGGATGAACGCGACTTGTACTCGATCTCTTCGTTATCGAGGTTACGGTCACCGATGACGATAGTATGTGGCACGCCAATCAGTTCCATATCAGCGAACATCACGCCTGGGCGCTCTTTGCGGTCATCCAGAATCACATCAATGCCTTTGGCACGCAGCTGGCTGTAAAGCTCTTCAGCCAACTCTTTCACACGGAACGATTTCTGCATGTTCATTGGCAAAATCGCCACTTCGAACGGTGCCAGCGCGGCTGGCCAGATGATGCCGCGTTCGTCATGGTTCTGCTCAATGGCCGCGGCGACAACACGGGTGATACCAATGCCGTAGCAACCCATGGTCATGATCTGGTTGCGGCCCTCTTCACCCTGTACTGCCGCTTTCATTGCGTCAGAGTACTTGGTACCCAGCTGGAAGATGTGACCGACTTCGATACCACGTTTGATTTGCAGCGTGCCTTTGCCATCCGGGCTTGGATCGCCTTCAACCACGTTACGGATATCTTCTACGCGCGCTTCTGGCAGATCGCGCAGCCAGTTGATGCCGGCAAAGTGCTGACCATCAATGTTGGCGCCTGCAGAGAAATCGCTCATCTTGGCAACGGTGCGGTCAGCAATCACAGGCATGCTTAGACCAACCGGGCCGATAGAACCAAAACCTGCGCCAACGGCGGCGCGAATCGCTTCTTCGCTGCCCATCTCCAGCGGAGAGGCAACGATATCCAGATGCTCGGCTTTGATTTCGTTGAGTTCATGATCGCCGCGAACCAACAAGGCAACCAGCGCATGGCCGCTCTCTTCCGCACCTTTCACAATCAGCGTTTTCACGGTTTTTTCTACCGGGATCTGATGTTGCTCAACCAATTCGGCAATCGTTTTGGCATTTGGCGTCGCGAACTGCGTCATCGCCTGAGTCGCAGCCGGACGTTCGCCCGCTGGCGCCAGTGCTTCGGCTTTTTCGATGTTAGCGGCGTAATCGGATTCGCTGGAGAAGATCACATCATCTTCACCGCTCTGCGCCAGCACCTGGAATTCGTGAGAGCCGCTACCGCCAATCGAACCGGTATCCGCTTGCACCGCACGGAAATCCAGCCCCATACGGCTGAAGCTCTGGCTGTAAGCGCGATACATTGCATCATAGGTTTCCTGTAAGGATTCCTGTGAGGTGTGGAAGGAGTATGCATCTTTCATGATGAACTCACGTGAGCGCATCACACCAAAACGAGGGCGCACTTCGTCACGGAATTTGGTCTGGATTTGATACAGATTCAGCGGCAGCTGCTTGTACGAGCTCAGCTCGTTGCGGATCAAATCGGTGACCACTTCTTCGTGAGTTGGACCTAACACGAATGGACGCTCGTGGCGATCTTTAATGCGCAGCAGTTCTGGGCCGTACTGCTCCCAACGGCCGCTCTCTTCCCATAAATCGGCAGGCTGAACCACCGGCATGGAGATCTCAATCGCACCCGCGTTGTTCATCTCTTCGCGTACGATGTTTTCAACTTTTCGCAGCACGCGAACACCGGTCGGCAGCCAGGTATAAAGACCAGAAGCCAGTTTACGGATCATACCGGCGCGCAGCATCAGCTGGTGGCTGATCACTTCCGCATCGGATGGCGTCTCTTTCAGAGTAGAGAGCAGATATTGAGTAGTACGCATTGATTACGATTCCAGTTGTACGGAAGGACACGGACAAAAAATTTTCTGGCGGCTAGTGTACCAGCGAGATCATTCACTCAAAAGCTTGTTTTAGCGTGGATCGAGAGCGATCACTTCTGTGCCGATCTCATCGATACGCCAGCGCACGTTAAAGTCGAGTAGCCAGGCAGCATATTCACGATCTTCCGCTTCACCTTTACGGTAAGCGGGGCGGGGATCCTGCGCTAAAACGTCAGCGATAAAACGTGCCAGATGGGGATAGTTGTTCTGCTGCTGGATTTGGTTTTGCGCCAGAGCAGAGAAACGCACGGGCATGGTGGCATCCGGTGCGCTCTGCGCGAAGCCGGCGCGGGCATCGGGCAGGGCTTCAGCAAACGGCAGGTAGGGTTTGATATCGACTACCGGTGTGCCATCGACTAAATCCAGACTACCGAGTTGCAGAATCACCTGCTGCTTTTCACATCGAATGCCTTTCAATTCGACCAGCGACATGCCGATGGGGTTAGGGCGAAAGGTGGATCGGGTGGCGAAGACTCCCATGCGTGCGTTGCCGCCTAAGCGAGGAGGGCGCACGGTTGGGCGCCAACCGCCTTCCATGGTCTGATGGAAAACAAACAGCACCCAAAGATGGCTGAAGGCTTCAAGCCCGCGCACCGCTTCTGGCTGATTATAAGGCGGCAGGAGATGCAACTCGCCGCCGCCATCCTGAACTAGCCCAGGCTGGCGCGGTACGGCAAATTTTTCTTTCCACGGCGAACGAATGACGCCGATTTGCGCAAAGGCAAAATCACTCATTGATTGGAAACTTTCAGTGCTGAGCCCTGGCAAATCGCCTGACGATAACAGCCCGGCGTGCTGGTGACGATTTCGCATTTATGCAGCAATATCGCGTTCGCTTTCATCCCGGCTGCTTTAATCTGCAGGCGCTTACGCGCGGTATTGATATTCGGTGGCGAATCCTGGCTGCTGCTTTGGCAATCATCGGCAGAGACTTCGCCCAGATCGCGGAACGGATTACTGACCAGATCGGTGGCATCGGTATAAATTTTTACCGGTGCAGGACGTGGAGCAGGCTTACGTTCTGGTTCGCTGGATGATGGTTGCGGGCGGGCGGGAGCACTGCTTATTGGGTGATATTCACGGACACACCCGGTTAGCATCAATGCTAACAAGCAGAGCGGTAAAAAACGCATGGCAACATCCTCAGTAGTAAAAAGTGGCGTTATTGAAACAAGGACGGGATTAAATAACAAGTCAGCAAAAAGAAAGGGCGGCCGAAGCCGCCCTGGATGGCATCAAAGGCGAAAATTACCAGCCTTTAACTGCACCACCGTTGAAGATTTTGTTCGCGGCTTCAGAAACTTCATCAGACTGATATGCCTGAACAAATTTCTTCACGTTTTCCGCATCTTTATTATCTTCACGGCTAACGATCAGGTTCACGTAAGGAGAATCTTTATCTTCGACAAAGATGCCATCTTTCGCAGGTGTCAGGCCAATCTGGCTGGCGTAAGTGGTGTTAATCACCGCCAGCGCAATCTGCTGATCGTCCAGTGAACGTGGAAGCTGTGGCGCTTCCAGCTCAACAATCTTCAGGTTTTTAGGGTTCTCAACAATATCCAGAGAGGTTGGCAGCAGGCCCACGCCATCTTTCAGTTTGATCAGGCCGACTTTCTGCAGCAGCAGCAGTGAACGACCGAGGTTGGTTGGATCGTTAGGAATCGCAACCTGTGCACCGTTTTGCAGTTCATCCAATGATTTGATTTTCTTTGAATAGCCAGCAATCGGATAAACGAAGGTGTTACCCACTGGCACAAGCTTATAGCCACGGTCTTTGATCTGCTGATCCAGATAAGGCTTATGCTGGAAGGCGTTAACATCGATATCGCCTTTGCTTAATGCTTCGTTCGGCAGCACGTAATCGTTAAAGGTCACCAGCTCAACATCCAGACCGTATTTCTCTTTAGCGACCTTCACTGCGGTTTCAGCAACCTGCTGCTCAGCACCGACAATCACACCCACTTTGATGTGGTTTGGGTCTTTAGCTTTCTGATCGCATCCTGCCAGCGCAATTGCGCCAATCAGAGCACCCACAGCGGCAATCTTCTTAAATGTGAAAGACATATCCCTTCCTTAATAGAGGACTATTGATGTTGTTTACTTATTTATGTGACACAGCACGGACAATGCGGTCGCCACAGAATTGAATGAGATACACCAGAACAACCAGCAAAATCAGCACAGTATTCATCACAGTGGCGTTATAACCAATGTAACCATACTGATAGCCAATCTGACCCAAGCCACCTGCGCCGACCGCGCCACCCATGGCGGAATAGCCGACCAGCGTAATCAGAGTAATTGTAGCGGCATTCACCAGACCAGGCAGGGCTTCTGGCAGCAGCACTTTACGTACGATCTGCAGGGGAGTCGCGCCCATCGCGCGTGAGGCTTCGATTAAACCGGTTGGCAACTCTAACAGCGCATTCTCGACCATGCGCGCAATGAAAGGTGCGGCGCCGACTGTCAGTGGCACGATTGCAGCCTGCAAACCAATGGAGGTGCCGACAATCATGCGCGTGAAAGGAATCATCCACACCAGTAATATAATGAAGGGGATTGAACGGAAGATATTCACCACCGCTGAGAGCACGCGATAGAGTGTGCCATTGGCCAGAATTTGCCCTGGGCGAGTGACATACAGCAGCACGCCGACGGGCAGGCCGAGTACAAAACCAAAGAAACCAGAGACGAAGGTCATCATCAGCGTTTCCCAGACGCCACGCGTCAGTAACCACAGCATCGCTTCAGACATAACCCAGTACCTCTACTTTCACATGATTTTCTTTCAGCCAGGCAATCGCTGCCTGTGTGTCTGTTTCACTGCCATCCATCTCGGCCAGCATGATGCCGAACTTCACGCCGCCGGCATAATCCATCTGGGCACTGATGATGTTGTTATTCACATTGAAGCGACGAGCAGCTTCTGACAGCAGCGGCGCATCTACTGATTTGCCGGTGAACTCCAGACGCAACAGCGGGACGCTTTCAGCTGTGGCTTGCGGTGTCATACGTTGCTGGTAATCGTCTGGGATATCCAGATGCAGCGTCGATTGAATGAATTGCTGAGCCAGTGGCGTTTTAGGATGTGAGAACACTTCACTGACGCTGTCTTTCTCAATCAGTTCGCCATTACTGATAACAGCAACCTGATCGCAGATGCGTTTCACCACATCCATCTCATGAGTGATCAGCAGAATAGTGATCCCCAGACGGCGGTTGATGTCTTTCAGTAACTCTAAAATGGAACGCGTGGTTGCTGGGTCGAGGGCGCTGGTGGCTTCGTCGCACAGCAAAACTTTTGGATTCGTGGCCAGCGCACGCGCAATCGCCACACGCTGTTTTTGTCCACCCGAAAGATTCGCAGGCCAGCTGTCGTGCTTGTCCGCCAGTCCAACTAACTCCAGCAGTTCAGTTACGCGGTTTTTAATCTGCTCACGTGACAGGTCGCCCAATTCAAGCGGCAGCGCAACGTTACCGGCTACGGTACGTGAGTTCATTAGATTGAAGTGCTGGAAAATCATGCCAATCTGACGGCGTGTCAGCGTCAGTTTTGAGGAGGAGAGGGCAGTCAAATCCTGACCATCAACCAGAACGCGTCCTGATGTTGGACGCTCAAGCAAGTTAACGCAGCGGATCAGCGTACTTTTACCGGCACCGGAAGAACCGATGACGCCATAAATCTGTCCAGCAGGCACATGCAGGCTGACGTTGGAAAGCGCCTGAATGGTGCGTGAACCTTGCTGGAACACTTTGGTAATGTTTTCGAGTTTAATCATTAGTTTAATAGTTATCGTGTTGCGTTGTCCGTGGTGTATCGGGTTTCACGCGATTGCGCTGCGTGAAATTTGGATGGATGTTAAGGCATCCAGACGGCTAAATCAATCGAAGTCATTCAATCTGCCATTCTCTCTATATATGCAATCATGCGATACTGTGCGGCATTATTTGCAGCAGGAGTTTCTACGTGTCGAATAAAGTCCCCGCTATTTTCCTGGATCGTGATGGCACCCTGAATGTCGATCATGGTTATGTTCACGAAATCGATAATTTTGAATTCATCGATGGCACCATTGAAGCGTTACAGGTGCTAAAGAAGATGGGCTTCGCGCTGGTACTGGTGACCAACCAGTCCGGTATTGCGCGCGGCATGTTTACCGAAGACCAGTTTATGCAGCTCACCGAATGGATGGATTGGTCGCTGGCGGATCGTGATGTCGATCTTGATGGCATCTATTTCTGTCCTCATCTGCCAGATGCAACTGTAGAAGAGTATCGCCAGGTATGTGATTGCCGTAAGCCGCAGCCGGGTATGCTGCTCTCTGCGCAGAAGCATCTGAACATCGATATGACTGCTTCTTATATGGTAGGTGACAAAATAGAAGATATGCAGGCAGCTGCAGCAGCAGGTGTGGGCACGAAAGTGCTGGTGCGTACTGGTAAGCCGGTCACCGCTGAAGGCGAAAATGCAGCAGATTGGGTGCTTAACAGCCTGTCAGAGCTGCCTGGACGCATTAAAAAGGGCTGATTTAGGCGGTTTTGTGCAATTTTCAAGCGAACGAATAAAAACTTGAAAATTGCCCTTGCGCTTCCTCAGAACCTGCCTATAATGCGCCACCACTGAGACGGCAAAGCGGCAACGCAGACGGCTCAGCAGG
>NZ_DAMDQC010000122.1:0-13272 GCF_032082325.1 Pantoea sp. CTOTU50773
ACGGCGAAAGACGCGCTGTTGAGTCCGGTACAGGCAACGAAAAAAGACGCGGAAGGCAAGACCTTTGTCGAGGTGGCGAACAAGGAGAATCAGCCTGAGAAACGTATTATCACCACCGGTATTTCAGACAGCGTTGATATTCAGGTTCTCAGCGGCTTGAAAGCCGGTGAAAAAGTCATCCTTGCTACCCAAGCCGTCGGTGCGGACAAGGTGGTGATGTGAGCTTGATCGAACTGAAAAACATTCAGCGCAGCTATGTTAACGGTTCAGAATCTTTGCATGTGCTGAAAGATATCAATTTGCAGATCGCCAGTGGCGAAATGGTCGCGATCATTGGCCCTTCCGGCTCGGGCAAATCCACATTGCTAAATATTCTCGGCTGCCTGGATGCCGCCGACAGCGGTCACTATTTTATTTCAGGCCAGAATACCGCTTCACTCTCTCCGGACGCGCTGGCGAAAGTCCGTCGTGAACATATTGGTTTCATTTTTCAGCGCTACCACTTAATGCCGGACCTGACCGCATTAAGCAACGTCGAAATCCCGGCGATTTATGCCAATTTGCCGGGGCATGCGCGGCGGGCGCGTGCTGCTCAATTACTGGAACGACTCGGTCTCAAAGGCCGTGAACATCATAAACCGGGTGAACTCTCTGGTGGCCAGCAACAGCGCGTCAGTATTGCGCGAGCGTTGATTAATGGAGCCGAGATTATTCTCGCCGATGAACCGACCGGCGCGCTGGATTCGCATTCTGGCGAGGAAGTGTTACGCATTCTTCATGACCTGAATCGTGACGGTCATACGGTAATTATCGTCACACACGATATGAAAGTGGCGCAACACGCAGACCGCATCATCGAAATCCAGGACGGCGAAATTTTTGCTGACAGCGGGCCAAAAACAGAGGCGACGCGATCGCGCTATCAGCCAATGGTGAGCAGAAGTCAGAGCAAGCTGCGCGGATTTGTTGATCGCCTGCGCGAGTCAATGCGCATGGCGCTAAATGCCATGAATACGCATCGCTTACGCACCGCACTCACCATGACCGGTATTATCTTTGGTATTGCCGCTGTCGTCACTGTCGTCGCGCTTGGACAAGGTGCGCGTGAAAAAACGCTGGAGAGTATTTCCGGTCTCGGGACGAATGTGGTGTCCGTGTATGCCGGCGGCGATTTCGCCGAAGATGATGCGCATCCGGTGTTGACGCTGGTGATGGCGGATGCCGATGTGATTACTCGCCAGCAGTTTGTCGACAAAGTCAGCCCTGAGCTGCTCTCGACGCAGCCGATCCGTTATCTCTCCAACTCGTCAAAAGCATCCGTATCGGGCGTCGGCAAAGATTACTTTGAGATTCAGGGCATCAAACTCACCGAAGGCAGCAACTTCAGTGATGAACGCCATGCCCGGCAAGAGATCATCATTGATACCAATACGCGCAATAAGCTGTTTGCAGCCAATGAAAACCCCATCGGAAAAATGATCGTGTTAGGGTCTGTGCCGGTGCGAGTCATTGGTGTGGCGCATGAAGATAACGGCATTTCGCCCAATCGTCTCAGCGTGTGGCTGCCCTGGAGCACCATGATGTACCGCATCAGTGGGCAAACAGCGCTCACAAGTATCAGCGTTAAGCTTAAAGATGATGTGGTCAGCGGTCCGGCGGTGGAATCTCTCACGCAACTATTGACTGCGCGCCATGGCACCAAAGACTTCCTGATGTTTAACCGCGATAAGTACCGCAAAGCGATTGAAGGGGCAGCAGCCACCTTGACCTTGCTGATTTTGATGGTGGCATCGATTGCGCTGATGATCGGCAGCATCGGCGTGATGAATATTATGCTGGTGTCCGTCACCGAACGAACGCATGAGATTGGCGTGCGTATGGCCGTGGGTGCGCGGCGTGGCGATATCATGCAGCAGTTTATGATTGAGGCGGTGCTGGTATGTTTGGTTGGCGGTTCACTCGGCGTGGCACTCTCACTGGTGATCGGTCCGCTGATTAGCCTGATGGCAGGCGGTGTACTGACAGCCATCTACTCATGGGAATCCGCGGGGGCAGCTTTCGCCTGCTCCACTATTATCGGCATGATTTTTGGTTATTTGCCTGCGCGCAAAGCTGCCCGTATGGATCCGGTCGCCGCGCTGGCGAGTGAGTAAATGTATCTTCTCGGGTGCGCATCGCTGCGCACCGATTTTTCCGTCATGTTGGGATTGAGAGCGACTTACATTACGGTTAGATCAGCATCGGCAATGTGGCACTGGCCGTTTGCTGACTAGCAGTGGCGTAATGCGCATCATGTGCCATCAGCTCCCCCATTAACGCCTCAACCAGCAACATCGCCCCTACCTTCCCACTCAACGTTCCGGCATTAAGTGGGCCTTCCGGTCGCGCCGCCACCAGCAACATATCCGCCAGATTGCCCATCGGGCTGCGCAGCGTATTACTTAGCATCAGCACCTGAGCTTTGCGCTTCTTCGCCACATTGACCACATGCATCAGATCTTTGGTGGAACCGGAAGCAGAGATCGCGATGACCAAATCACCTTCACCCAGGGTCGAAGCATTCATGGCCGCACGATGCATATCACCAAACAGCTGCGCGGGTTTGCCCAGCCGTAGTAGACGATAATGCAAATATTCGCCGGTTATCGCGCTGGCAGCCACGCCATAGATTTGGATAGAACGCGCCTGATGCACCGCCGCACCTGCCTGCTGTAAGACCTCGCGATCAATAAATTTTCCGGTATCGCGCAGCGCCTGCACCGACTCTTCCACCAGCGCATCAACCGGATCGCCCGTTGCTGCCAGCGTGGGCTGACTCTGCTGCACATCCAGCGCCAGCGCCATCTTAAATTCGGTGTAGCCTTTACAACTCAGGTTGCGGCACAAGCGCGTCACGCTGGCTTCGCTGGTGTCCGTCTCTTTCGCCAATTCGGTAATGGTGAGATACAGCACTCTCTGCGGTTCGGTCAGGATGAAGTCGCCCAGCTTTTGCAGCGCAGGACTGTAGCCCGGCAAGCCCTGCTTCAGATGCAGCAAAATATTTCCATTGTCCGTCATGACACCTCTCCATTAGCCAATATTGATGGCGCTTAGTGTGCGTAAAGGCCCTGCTTTGTGCCAGCAGAATTCATTATAAGTGAAAGCTATCACACTAATGGTAGTAATTTTCATCCAATGAAGTAGATTGTGGTAGTAATTTTTACCACAACAACACTTCGGGGATAAAAATTTATGTCAATGTTCAGTGGAGCCTCTTCAGGAGGCTGGTTTGAAAAAGCGCAACGTTTTGGAAAATCCTTTATGTTGCCGATCGCGGTATTACCTGCCGCCGGCTTGCTATTGGGCATTGGCGGCGCGTTATCCAATCCCAACACTGTTAAAGCCTATCCGTTTCTGGATATCGCCTGGCTACAAGGGGTGTTCACCATCATGGCCAGCGCAGGTTCGGTGGTATTCGCCAACCTTGCGGTGCTGTTTGCGGTCGGCGTGGCGGTAGGTCTCGCGAAAAGCGACAAGGGCACAGCAGGACTGGCATCTCTGCTCGCCTATCTGGTGATGAATGCCACCATCAATGCCCTCTTGACGCTTACCGGCGTGCTGGCCAGCAGTAATCTCAGTGCCGTGGGTCAAGGCATGGCGCTCGGCATTCAAACGCTGGAAACCGGCGTGTTTGGTGGTGTTGTGATCGGGCTGGTCACCGCGTTACTGCACAACCGCTATAACAAAATTGCCCTGCCACAATTTCTCGGCTTCTTTGGTGGCTCACGCTTCGTCCCGATTATTAGCTCGTTTGTGGCGATTATCGTTGGCGCGGCAATGACCATCGTCTGGCCGCATTTTCAGAAATTGATATTCGGTATGGGTGGACTGGTCGATGCCACGGGGTATTTCGGCACTTTCATATACGGCTTTGTGTTGCGCATGCTCGGCCCGTTTGGTCTGCATCACATCTTCTATCTGCCTTTCTGGACTACCGCTTTGGGCGGCAGTGAAATGGTCAATGGTCATCTGGTTGAAGGCACTCAGCGCATTTTCTTCGCTCAGTTGGCCGATCCCAATACGCAGCAGTTTTATCTGGGGACGGCGCGCTTTATGTCGGGCCGCTTTATCACCATGATGTTTGGCCTGATCGGGGCTTGTCTGGCGATGTATCACACTGCCAAACCCGAGAACCGCAAACGTGTGGCCGGTTTGTTATTATCCGCCGCCCTCACCTCATTTCTGACTGGGATCACCGAACCGATTGAGTTCTCGTTCCTGTTTGTGGCGCCAGTGTTATATGTGATTCACGCGCTGTTCGATGGCCTGGCCTTTATGATCGCCCACATCCTGCACATCACCATTGGACAGACCTTCTCCGGCGGTTTAATCGATTTCATTCTGTTCGGTGTATTGCAGGGTGAAGCGAAAACCCACTGGATGTATGTGCCCCTGGTCGGCGTGCCATGGTTCCTGCTGTATTACTTTACCTTCCGCCTGCTGATCACTCGATTCAATTTCAAAACGCCAGGCCGTGAAGATGTCAGCATCGATACCTTGCCAGTTGCCGCTGGCGAACGCCCTTTGCAGGTGATTGAAGCGCTGGGCGGTAAAGACAATATTGCCGAACTTGACTGCTGCGCCACACGTTTGCGTATCACACTAAAGGAGAGTTCTAAACTTAATGAAGCCGCATTGAAGGCCACGGGCGCTCGCGCGGTTATCCAGCGTGGCAACGGCGTACAGGTGATCTATGGCCCGCACGTCACCATTATCAAAAATGAAGTTGAGGAGTTACTCGCGCTATGAAAGCAAACATGCTGGAGCAAATTAAAGGGAAACTGGTGGTGTCTTGTCAGGCACTGGAAAATGAACCCCTGCACAGCGCCTATATCATGTCGCGTATGGCATTAGCCGCGAAGCAAGGTGGCGCGTCGGCAATCCGCGCCAACAGTCTGATCGATGTAGAGCAGATTATGCAAACCGTGGATTTGCCCATTATCGCCATTATCAAACGAGATTATTCAGGCAGTGATGTATATATCACTGCCACGCTCAAAGAGGTCGATGAATTGATGGCGGCGAATCCAGCGATGATCGCGCTGGACGCCACGCAACATCAGAGGCCTGGCGAACTGCAGTTGCCGCAGTTGGTGGCGGCGATTCGTCAACGCTATCCGCAGTTATTGCTGATGGCAGATATCGCGACAGTTGATGAGGCGTTGCTGGCGGATGAACTCGGCTTCGACTGCGTAGGTACTACGCTGCATGGCTACACGGCGGAAACGCGCGGAAAGTATCTGGCGGCAAATGATTTTCACTTTCTGCGTGAAGTATTAACAGCAGTGAAGGCGCCAGTGATTGCAGAAGGCAATGTGGAAACACCTGAGATGGCGGCGCAGTGTTTAAAACTGGGCGCGCATTCTGTGGTGGTCGGTGGCGCGATAACCCGTCCTCAGCAAATAACGCAGCGTTTTGTCAACGCAATCAGCTAATACGTTTTATTAGGCCTTAAATAGCAAAGCCGCCCGAAGGCGGCCTTAACGCTGAAGCGGAAACTAAACTTATTTGTACAGCTCTGCAGTCATGTGCACACGGTTGTTGGTGTTTGCTTCAGTGATTTTATACTGAGCGCCCTGCTGTTGTGCGACTGCGGCAACTTTCGCTTCGGCACCGTCAAGAGTTGAAGACTCAACGGAGATGCTCTGGGCAAAGCTGGCAGCAGACATCAGTGAAAGAGCGGCGGCAGCGGCGATGGTCAGTGTTTTGATAGTTTTCATGGTTTTATTCCTTTGGGTTGTTTGTGAAGGCTGAGTGCCTTCGATGGAAATAATAATACCCTAGGTTACCATTACCATATTAACTATTAGTGCGATCATGATGATCCAACTAATCATGCGCAGCGTTACTGTCACATTGACTGTCATAATGATCAGGATGTTATCCACATTTCGGGTGAAAAGACTGCGCGCTAACCTGTGGATAAATCACCTCCCACCGCCAACCACGCCAGCTGCACTGCCGTGGTTACTTTTCGTACGAGCTTGTGCCTGATTGCTCACTCATCTCCTGTTACGCCTAACGGATCAAATCGTTACCGATTACGGTTAGTGTGGTTTCATACCGAATCCTCTTTCTCAACCACCAGTACCCGCGCGGCGCCCTGCGGATGGGCAATATGCTCGGTTCCCACACTGGCAAAGAAAATATCACCGACATTCAACATCACTTTCTGTACTTCGCCCTGCTCGCGGTAATGCATTTCTACTGCACCATCCAACACCACAAAGACCTCTTCGCCGTCGTTGATGTGCCAGCGATAAGGTTTATCAGTCCAATGCAATCTGACGCTGGTACCGTCGAAATTGGCAATATCGACGGCATCCCAGGATTTGGCTGGAGTAAAGTTTTTACTGATGATGGTTTTCATGCGGATCCTAAATGATTGAGATTGCGCACTATCTTAACGGTAAGCCATAGATGGATGAGGACATGCATCGACCCTTTTCGGACAGATTAATTCCTCACCACGGCGAACTTACGCAAAGCAACAATATTCATCACGGCCAGTATTGCTGCGGCAATAAAGGTCATCGCCACCTGGCCGGGAATATAAGCCATAAAGGCCGCGAGAAATTGCCCGGCAAAGATTGCCATCGATAAACGCGCCAGTTGTCGTCCACGCTCATGCGGTTGGCTGGTTTCAACCGTCATATGGTTGACCAGAGGCACTGACAGGCCAAATCCTATGCCTAACAGGATGCCGCCCGGCAGGCACAGCAGCATGTCCGGTGCAGCAGCAAACTCCAGGTGCGCCAACATATAACAAACGAACGCCATGATCAGGGTTGGATAAGGACCAAATTGCAGTGCCACATGCGGCATCAACGCTGCAGCCAACACGGCCACCAGCGAAACGAATGACAGAAAATACCCGATATGAGCGGCATTAACGCCCAACGCAGCAAAGCGTTGTGGCAGCATGATGATGGCGGTATAGAAACACATCATGGAGCAGATGGCCGCCAGCAATACCGGACGCAATGCCCGATCGCTGTTGGTTGCGCCTTCATCCCTGGTTTCAGTGGCGATTTGCTGTTGCGGACGTGGAAACAAAATGACCACCAATGCGAGCAGCAACCAGGACAAAAGATAGAGTGCATAGGGATAGCGCCAACTCAAGGAAGCCAGAATCCCGCCAATAAATAAAAACACCACTCCACCAAGTTCGATAGCCATGCCCTGACGCGCCATCATTTTAAGTCGTGCTTCAGCCTGATAAAAACTGGCAATTAAACTGGTTCCAGCCGACATCACTACGGCGGTAAAACAGCCTAATAGGACACGATCGATGATCTGCAGGGGTGCGCCGGGTAACCAGGCACCCGCCACGCCCAATCCGCCGTAACAGAAAAGACCCACAAGAAGCATGGGGTAAGCGCCATAACGGTCTATCGCTCGTCCGGCAAAAGGCCCTGCCAGTACTACGCCCAATGCTGGCAGCGTTACCAACCCGTTAGCCAGATGTGAGACTCCTAATTGCGCAGCAATCTCACTCAATCCCGGTACGATAACGCAGCCCACCATGATGGTCAGGCAACTCACCGCCAATAACGTCATTGCCGCTGCAGGTTTTAATACAGTCATGAATACACCTATCCGCATAATGGGTTTATCATCCACATATCGGACATGAGTGTTAGGGTAATCGCGTGTGATGTCAATCGCTAGCGGGTAACGTGATAGAGTGGCGCGTGGGTAAATCGATGAAACGGATGAATAATGGTCGCAGATACTGAAGCTAACGGATCACAGGTGATTGCACGTGCCGCCACCCTTTTGCGCGCACTGGAAAATCGCCCCGCTGGATTATCAATATCCGAACTGGCGAAATCGACTGCGTTACCGCGAACCACGGTTCATCGATTGGTGACCTCTCTGATTGCGCAGCAGTTGCTGATCCAGGACAGCGCGGGAATTAAATTGGGGCCAGCACTGACCAGACTTGCCGCCTCAGCGCACACCGATATTATTGCGCTGGCGCAACCGGCGATGGAGACGCTGGGGCGTCGCACCCGCGAAACGGTGGACTTGTGTGTCTGGCGTGGCAGCCACACGGTACTGGTCAGCCAATATGCTTCGGATCAGGAGCTGCGCGTGGTTTCGCCCATCAGCACAGCCTTTCCTTCCCACTGCGCCGCACATGGCAAAGCCCTATTGGCGGAACAGCCTGAGGAGCTTTTGACGAGGTTAATGCCGCAGTTGAATGAGGTGCGCACCCTGCAAACGTTGAAAGATCGTCAGCCTTTGCTGAAAGCGATTGAGTCAATTCGCCAGCAAGGTTATGCGATTGATCGGGAGGAGCATGCGCGCGGCGTTTGTGGCGTCAGTGTTGCTCTGCACACCGGGCCGGGTGAACGCTATGCCCTGGCCTTAGCCGTGCCGGCTATGCGCTTCGATGAGCAGTTTCCCCAACTACTGGCCGCGCTGATGCAGGCGAAGGCAGAAATTGAAACGCTGGTGGCGCGCTAAAAAGATAAAACCCGCCAGGGCGGGTTAGATTTGAGAGTGGTTTACACACCCCAAAACAGAATGTTAATAGCGTCTTTAATTTCAGTTTCGTAGATTGCAAGACTTCCGACTTTATCGCCAAACACGCTTTTTGAAACGCTAACGACATCGTCAGTTTTCAGCCGATAAGCAGTGCCATTGAGTTGAACGATTGGAAGGAGCTCTTTACTCACTTTTTCAGAGAGTAAAGAGGCATCAACAAGCGGGATGGCCATTCTATATCCCGGTGTATCAAGGATGTTACTCTGAACATCGACAAAAAGTTGGTAATGACTGGTCCGCTTATATTCATAAACATCAAATTGCATGAGTTACCACTTCCTGTTCTCATCAGCGAACGAGCCAAACTTTTGGTTAAAAGCGGCAAGTTCTTCCATGCCCTCACGATTTTCTTCCTTCCAACGTTCCCCTTTAATGCGCTTAGCCTCTTTGGCGTAAGCCGCATCCGCTAATGCAGAAACGTTAACGCCGGAGTCAACCAAATATTTATAGTTGTCTTTCTCAACGGTGATACTGACTTTGCCTCTCATTTAGCCCCCTAAATCGATGTCGTTTAGAGGTATACTATATGGGTATACAATGAGGGTAAATAGTCACCATTGCCAAATCTGTGTCAGGGAAATCTTAATATTACAGATTTAAGGTATATGAGGGGGGCCTGGATGACCTTAGAGATCATCTAAGTAGAACGTATGAGAGGCGGTTACTTAGTTCAGAAACAGCAAAGCCGCCCGAAGGCGGCCTTAACGCTGAAGCGGAAACTAAACTTATTTGTACAGCTCTGCAGTCATGTGCACACGGTTGTTGGTGTTTGCTTCAGTGATTTTATACTGAGCGCCCTGCTCTTGTGCCACTGCGGCAACTTTTGCTTCTGCACCGTCAAGAGTTGAAGACTCTACGGAAATGCTCTGTGCAAAGCTGGCGGCAGACATCAGTGAAAGAGCGGCAGCAGCGGCGATGGTCAGTGTTTTAATGGTTTTCATGGTCATATTCCTTTGGGTTATTGATGAAGGCTGTGTGCCTTCGATGAAATAATGATAACCTTAGTTATCGTTTCTATATTAACTATTAGTGCGATAATGATGATCAGGCTAATTATTATTCGCAAGCAAGGTGCGCACGGTCGAGATAAACTGCGGCCACTGATGGAAACGCATTACCGGCATATGTGCATGACGCTGCGTGCGCAGCGCTTCAACAAATGCACTGGCTTGCTGATCAATCTGGTCATGATTCTGTTTCATGATGCGGTCTCCACTGCATTACGCCTCTCAACGAAAAAGGCCGCCCCGTAAGGCGGCCTGCTCCGGCACTTCCCTGTGCAACCATCCGATAATTATTTGTACAACTCAGCGGTCATGTGCACGATATTGCCGTCGCTGGCTTCAATGATTTTGTATTGTGCGTTCTGCTGATGTGCCTGAGCAGCGATTTTCGCTTCCGCACCGTCCAGAGTCAGTGAAGTGGCAGATACTGTTTGAGCAAAGCTGGCAGCAGACATCAGTGAAAGAGCGGCAACAGCGGCGATTGACATTGCTTTGATAGTTTTCATGGTCATATTCCTTGGTTTGTTTGATGAGAAGGCTGTGTGCCTTCGATGGAAGCGATAATAACCAAGTAAACTATATCTATCTTAACTATTAGTGCGATCATTATGATCGCACTAATAGTTAATTAGCCTAAGACAGACTCAGAAATTCAATCACTTGTCGCACTTCCCGTTGATCTTTACTGGATAATGCCCGTAGTGGGCGTGGCAAATTATTCTCGTCCGCCAGGCTCAGGAGAGCCGCTGCAGCCGCCATCACTCGGATACTTCCGCCATGCTGACGGAACAGCGCCCAAAGCGGGGCTAACCGTTGGGACTGCTCGGCGACTGCAGTGAAATCCCCTGCCTGAGCGGCTCGGGTAAGCGCTAATGCCGTGTTGGGGAACAAGCCACCACACACGGAATACCAAACCTCACATCCGGCCATAAGACCGTTACCCGCTGAGGCATCGCCGCTGACGCCGATACTAATGCGTTCAGGCAGTTGCGCACGCAGTGCGCTCACCCGCTGGGTAGCCGCTGACATTTGGTCAGGAACACCGGGGATTTTTATCGAAGCTATGTTGGAAAGCGCGGCTATCCGTGCGTAGAGCGCGTCGGAAAACTGCGTGTGCGTCGTGCCGGGGTTGTCATAAACACAAATGGGCACCGAGACGTGCTGAACCACCTCGGCATAAAAATTAAACACTTCTTCTTCGGTGAGCTTTTGGTACGAAACTACCGGCAATAGCAGAGCTCTTACGCCTGCCTGCTGCGCATCATCAGCCAGCCGCAACACTTCATCAGTGCTAATCGCGCCTATGCTGACCATTACCGGAATACCGTCTGCATGCTGGACCGCGAGTGTCGCCACGCGCTTGCGTTGCTCTCGGGAGAAGTAGGCATAGCTGCCGGTTGAACCCAGCACGCCCAGCGTGTCGACCTTAGCGGCAGTTAAGCGCGCCAGAATCTTTAGAAAGGATTGTTCGTCGATGCCTGTAGCATTGACGGGGGTCAGTGGGAACGCACTAAGACCTGAAAACATAGCCAGCTCCTGTTAGATAACGCAAAAGCGCATCTTAACAACAGCTGGCTATTTGTCATAGGACAAAGCCGTCAGCGTTTGTCCCTTTTTCTAAATCTCAACCAGATCAGAGCGATCACTACAATGATGCCCGCAGCAGCCATGCCAAGCCGCGATACCAGCATCAAAGGTGACGCGTCACCGCCCGCGCGCAATGATTTCACACGCTCCTCAGTGATTTGCACCTTGCTGTGACCGATATCCTGCATCACATAGTTAGTGACGGCAGCCACCTGATGGTCATTCAACTCACCGGCAAAACCAATCATCCCCTGATCGTGTTCTGGCCATACGCCATCCAACACCGCCATCGCCACATTATCGGCGTTAGGCTTGTTGAGCACCGGATGATTCTGCAACGCTGGCAAACCGTTTAGCCCTTCGCCTGTAAGGTTATGGCAGGAGGCGCAGTTGTTGCGATAGATCTGCTCACCTTCGCTGACCGCAGCCTGTGGCGTGTCGTCGCCTCGCACTGGCGTCCAGTGATTCGTCGGTGCTGGCTCAGCCGCAGCACTATCCTGCGGCAGCAGATACGTTGCAATAGCCTGACGATCTGCTGGCGTCATGCGCGAGAAGCTTTTATCAATGGCTTCGAGCATCGGTCCACCCGCCGTGGCGCCGTTGCTGGCATGGCCTGTCGCCAGATACTGTGCCAGCATGTCACGCGTCCAGTGCGGTTTTCCCTGCAACGTAGCCGCCGTGATATCGGGTGCAAACCAGGTACCCAGTGAAGCACCCTGCAGGTTCTTATCCTGCTGCTCCGCCATCAGGAAATTACGCGGCGTGTGGCAGGTGCTGCAGTGGGTTAAACCCTGCACCAGATAGGCGCCGCGATTCCATTCTTCTGACTGCTTCTCGTCCGGCTGGAAGGGCTTGCTGTCCATAAACAACAGATTCCAGGCTGCCATGCTGAAACGCAGATTGAAGGGGAACGGCAATGCCGTTTTCTCAGGCTGAATATCTACCGGCTGCACACCCTGCATAAAGTAGGCATACAATGCAGCGACATCCTCATCGGTGAGCTTCGCGTAAGCGGTATACGGCATCGCCGGATAAAGTTGACTGCCATCACCGCGAACCCCTTTACGCAACGCATCGGCAAACTGCTGCTCGCTGTATTGGCCGATCCCTGCCGTTTTAGAGGGGGTGATATTGGTACTGAAGATCGTGCCCAACGGGCTGGCAATCGCGTGGCCGCCACTGAAAGGGGCTTTACCCTCTTCGGTGTGACACGCGCCGCAGTCACCGGCAATCGCCAGATACTCCCCGCGCTTAATCAGTTGCTCATCCGCTGCATGCGCTTGTGAAACAGCCAACGCCAACGTGCCTGCTGCAAGCAGGGCTTTCCAGTGCTTAGCCATGTTGCGTCTCCTGCAGGATTTTGTCGGCGGTACGAAGAGCCAGCGCCATTGCCGTGAGCGTGACGTTACAGGTGCCCACCGTTGGCATCACACCCGTGCCAACCATAAACAGATTATGATGATCATGTGCACGCCCCCACGCATCGGTCACACTGGTCGCCGGGTCGAGGCCCATAGAGAGCGTGCCGGTGATGTGCTGACGATTAGAGAACTTGCCAGTTTTGCTGTGCTTAATGTTGGTTGCGCCGAGTTTGGCCGCAATCGCGTCATAGCATTCACGCGTTTTTTCGGTGCCTTTGATGACATAGTCGTTCATGTCCCAATACAGCGATGGCGTGGGTAAACCCAGCTCGTCCTTGTTGCTGCTCAAGGTCACGCGGTTGTTCGGATCGGGTAACTGCTCAAGCGCATTTTTGATGCTAAGGCGACGCGCGGCGCGGAAGCGAATCGCTTCCTGCAACTTCTTGCCAAACAGCCCTTCCGCCAGCGCTTCTTTAGTCACTGAGGCAACCTGTGAGGCGTTAGAGATATCGATACGGAACGGTGAATGTTCGCTGCGGAAATCGCCGTCACGGAACTGACCAATCGAACAAGGACTCACCGGGCCACGCCCTGGCCAAATCTCTTCATCGACGTCAAAAGTCACGCCTATCGCCGGGTGATCGCACAGGTTGCGACCCACATTATCGTGCGCGTTGGCGATACCGTTCGGGAATTTATCGCTGACAGACATCAGCAGCAGTTTTGGG
>NZ_DAMDQC010000123.1:0-13152 GCF_032082325.1 Pantoea sp. CTOTU50773
AAAAACAACAAAGCCAGCTGCACAGAAAGCTCAGGCTGCTAAAAAGCACCACAAAAAAGTAACTAAACCAGCTGCACAGAAAGCTCAGGCTGCTAAAAAGCACCACAAAGTGAAAAAAGCGGCTAAATAAGTCGGCCTCTTAGCGCCAACACCGCATTAACGATTGAAAACACCCGGTTATGCCGGGTGTTTATTTACTGGAGTAGCGAAAAATGGTGCGTCGCTATCGCTTCGAAATTATCCTGATTGTGATGATCCTGTGCGGCATTGTTGCAGCCAGCTTTTTTATCTAGTCGTTGTAGCGTGCTGATTACTCCAATATTTCTCCCTTTTTTCCCGCTCTCCGACTATAGTTATCGCTCAAGCGTGATGACAATAACCTCTTCTTATTCTCGCCATTGAGAGAACTATGCGCCTGGCTATCCTGTTACTTGTTGGAATTTTCAGTTTTAACCTCGCAGCACATGCCGATGATGAAGATGGGCCAAGCCCGGAAGACATCAAGACGCTATTTTTTGGCAAAGACCACCGCAAAGCCATTACGGATGTGAGTGCCGCTCCCTGGGATGCCATTGGACAACTGGAGACCGAAAGTGGCAACCTCTGCACGGCCACCCTGATATCCGCCCATCTGGCATTAACCGCTGGACACTGCCTGCTCGCCCCTCCGGGTAAATTTGATAAACCGGTGGCGCTGCGTTTTATGTCAGGTGCTAAAGGCTGGCGTTACGAAATACATGATATTGATGCGCGTGTAGAACCTTCACTGGCGCGCAGGCTACAGGCCGATGGTGAGGGCTGGATCGTGCCACCAGGCGCGGCACCTTACGATTACGGGCTGGTCATTTTGCATAATCCGCCGTCGGGTATCGTACCCATCCCCTTATTTGACGGCTCACGTAGCGATTTAACCGATGCGTTGAAAACCACCGAACGCAAAGTGACACAAGCCGGTTACCCTGCTGATCACCTCGACACACTCTATTCTCACAGCGACTGCCTGATTACCGGCTGGGCGCAACGCGCGGTGCTGTCTCATCAATGTGATACGTTGCCAGGCGACAGCGGATCGCCGCTGCTATTGAAAAGTGGTGATGGCTGGAAACTGATTGCGGTGCAAAGCTCTGCACCCGCACCGGCGGACCGTTATCGCGCGGATAACCGTGCCATCGCGGTGACGTCGTTTAAAGACAGTCTGGAAGAGCTGGCGAAATAAGATTTTCGCCACAGAATCGCTCACCTTCTTCGCGCCAGGGAGTTTCATGCGCAGTCAGCGATATTTCACTCACAGAGGCGCAGAAATAGCGCCTCTGTGCTTTTGTTGACTCAGCTAATCTGTTCCATCGCCTGCAGAATACGCTTATCAGAGATAGGATAAGGTGTGCCCAGCTGCTGAGCAAAATAGCTAATCCGTAACTCCTCAAGCATCCAGCGGATCGCCTGAACTTCAGCATCATCCTGACGCTGCGGGGGCAGTTTATTGCGCCATGCTTGCCACGCCTGCTCTGTGGCCTGCACTTTCAGCATGCGCGCACGATCGCTGTAAGGGTCAGTCGGCAGTTTTTCAAGGCGGCGCTCGATGCCCTGTAAATAGCGCAACGTATCGCCCAGATGCTGATAGCCATTACCGGTGACAAAGCCGCGGTATACCAGGCCACTCATTTGCACTTTAATATCAGACAGTGCCAGCGCCAGCGTCATGTCGACACGACCCTTCAGGAACTTGTTGATATTGAATACGCTGGTCAGAATCTGCTCGACCTGTTTGGCAATCGTCACCACAGTTTCGTTCAATTCAGCTCGCACTTTGTCGCGCAGTTGCTCGAAATTCTCCTGTTGCCATGCCGGACCGCCCGCTTCCGCCATCAGTTTGTCGACTCCACAAGCGATGCAGTCATCAATCAAATCCAGCACTTTGCCGTAGGGATTGAAGTACAAGCCGAGCTTGGCTTTGTTGGGCAGTTTCTCGTGCAGATACTTGATCGGCGACGGGATGTTCAACAGTAACAAGCGACGCTGACCGCGCCACATCATTTTCTGCTGCTCCAGTTCATTATCGAACAGCCGAATGGCGACACTGTCTTTCTCGTCGACCAGTGCGGGCCAGGCTTTAACCTGATAGCTGCCGCGTTTCTGCTCGTAACTTTGCGGCAAATCACCAAAGCTCCAGATGTGCAGTCCGCTCTGCTCCAGCCCATCGTCTGCGACTTTCGACAGCGTTTCCTGCACTTTACCTTTCAATACCTGCTTTAATTGATGCAGGTCTTTGCCTTCCTGCAGTTTGCGGTTGTGTTCATCCACAATGCGGAAGGTCATTTTCAGGTGATCGGGCACCTGATCCCACTGCCAGGCTTCACGGTCAATGGTGACGCCGGTCATGCGGCGGAACTCGCGCTCCAGCGCATCCAGCAGCGGTAACTCCATCGCTTTAACACGACCGAGGAAAGCTTCTGCATAGTTCGGTGCAGGCACCAGATTGCGGCGCGTTGGTTTTGGCAGCGATTTAATCAGTGCAATCACCAACTCACGGCGCACGCCGGGGATTTGCCACTCAAACCCCCCCTCTTCAACCTGATTCAGCAACGGCAACGGAATGTGAACGGTCACACCATCGGCATCCGCGCCGGGCTCAAACTGATAGCTCAGTTTTAGCTTCAGATTGCCCTGATGCCAGAAATTCGGGTAATCGAGCTGGCTGACTTTATCCGCGCCATCTTTGATCAGCATCTGCTTATCAAAACTCAGCAGGTCAGGATTGTCCTTGCTCGCCTGTTTCCACCAGCTATCAAAGTGGCGTGCGGAGACCACGTCAGCGCCAATGCGGCGGTCGTAGAAAGCAAACAACGTTTCATCATCGACCAGAATGTCACGACGACGTGATTTGTGTTCCAGATCTTCCACTTCACTGCGCAATTTGAGGTTGTTGCGCAGAAACGCATGACGCGTCTGCCAGTCGCCCTCCACCAGCGCGTGGCGGATAAACAGCTCACGACTGAGTGGCGCATCAATGCGGCTATAGTTGACCTTTCGCGCCTGCACAATTGCCAGGCCATACAGCGTGACTTTCTCTGTTGCCATTACCGCGCCCTGGGCTTTCTCCCAGTGCGGTTCGCTGTAGCTGCGTTTAATCAGATGCTGCGCCAGCGGTTCGATCCATTCCGGGTCGATACGCGCAGCCACACGGCCCCATAAGCGGCTGGTTTCCACCAGTTCCGCCACCATGGTCCACTTCGGCGGCTTCTTAAAGAGACCGGATCCTGGGAAAATGGAGAAGCGGGCATTACGCGCGCCAGTGAATTCCTGCTTCTCATTGTCTTTCTGACCAATATGCGACAGTAATCCGGTCAGTAAAGCGCAGTGCACTTCACGATAGGGCGCGGGTTCGCTGTTAACCGGCATACCCTGTTCGCGTACCACCTGACGCAATTGCGTGTAAATATCCTGCCATTCACGCACGCGCAAATAGTTGAGAAAGTCGGTTTTACACTGACGCCGGAAGTGATTGCCCGACAGCGCTTTTTGCTGCTCCTGCAGATAATTCCACAGATTCACAAATGAGAGAAAATCCGACTCTTTGTCAGCAAAACGCCGATGTTTTTCATCGGATGCCTGCTGTTTATCACTTGGGCGCTCGCGCGGATCCTGAATCGATAAGGCCGCAGTGATGATCATCGCTTCACGCACACAGCCAAATTTTTGCGCTTCCAGTACCATGCGTGCCAGACGCGGATCGACTGGCAATTGCGCCAGCTGGCGGCCAGACGTCGTCAGCTTGTAGGTTTCATCCTCACTTAGCGTGATAGCGCCCAACTCTTCCAGCAAGCGCACGCCATCCTGAATATTGCGCTTGTCGGGTGCTTCGACAAACGGAAATGCGCCGATATCGCCCAGGCCGAGCGCCGTCATTTGCAAGATAACCGACGCCAGGTTGGTACGCAGAATTTCCGGATCGGTAAACGCCGGACGACTGAGGAAATCGTCTTCAGAGTAGAGACGGATACAGATCCCTTCCGACACACGTCCGCAACGCCCTTTACGTTGATTGGCGGATGCCTGAGAAATCGGCTCGATCGGCAGGCGCTGCACCTTAGTACGATAGCTGTAGCGGCTAATGCGCGCCGTACCGGGATCGATAACGTATTTAATGCCCGGTACGGTGAGTGAAGTCTCGGCCACGTTGGTGGCCAGCACGATGCGGCGTCCACTGTGTGACTGGAACACCCGGTTCTGTTCGGCATTCGACAGCCGCGCATACAGCGGTAAGATTTCGGTGTGCGGGATATCGCGCTTCATCAGCGCATCGGCGGTATCGCGAATTTCACGCTCGCCACTCATAAAGATCAGGATATCGCCACGGCTCTCGTGACCTAACTCATCGACCGCGTCAAAAATCGCCTGCAGCTGATCGCGGTCGGTATCGTCAGCGTCTTCCACCATTGGGCGGTAGCGCACTTCGACTGGATAGGTTCGGCCTGAGACTTCTATCACCGGCGCATTATGGAAGTGGCGAGAGAAACGCTGCGGATCGATGGTCGCCGAGGTGATGATCACTTTCAAATCGGGACGGCGCGGCAGCAGCTCACGCAGATATCCCAGCAGAAAATCGATGTTCAAACTGCGTTCGTGCGCTTCATCGATGATGATGGTGTCATATTGCAACAACTGACGATCCTGCTGGATTTCCGCCAGCAGAATACCGTCGGTCATCAGCTTCACTTGCGTCGTGTCGCTGACCTGGTCGTTAAAGCGCACCTTATAGCCGATAGTGCCGCCGAGCGAGGTTTCCAGCTCATCGGCAATACGATTGGCAACGGTACGTGCCGCCAGACGGCGCGGCTGCGTATGACCAATCAACCCTTTGACACCACGCCCGAGCGCCAGACAAATCTTCGGTAGCTGGGTGGTTTTCCCTGAACCGGTTTCCCCGGCCACAATCACCACCTGATGATCGCGAATCGCCTCGGCTATTTCTTGCTGCTTTTGACTGACCGGCAGATTTTCCGGGAAGGTGATGCGTGGCGTGGCCGCCGTGCGCTGTGCAATGCGCAGTTCAGCGGCAGCAAATTCGGCTTCTAGTTCTGTTGCAATGCCCTGCTGCGCGGCTGGATTTTTCACCTTCGCTGCGCCATGCAAACGGCGCTGCAAGCGCTGGCGGTCGCGCAGCATCAGATTATCGAGCCGCGTCCAGAGTGGGGCCAAAAGGGAAGTGACGGATGATGACATAGTGGTGTGTTACCTGTGGTCGCGGCGAGCCTGGCAAAGTGCGCTCGATGCCGGCTGAAATTTCCCGGCGGATTCAATCAATTATTGCCCGGCATAATAGCACACTCTGGACAACCTCACCTGACCGGACGTGCGACCTTATTCAATAATTTCGAACATAGGTCTCGAAATATTGCGCTTTTACCTCGCGGAGGATCTCCGTAGAGTGTAACGCATTGAGCGGTAAGCCAACCGCGTAACGCACAGGAAAACACCATGAGCAAAGTTTTAGTTCTGAAATCAAGCATTCTGGCCGGTTACTCTCAGTCAAACCAACTGGCTGACTTCTACGCTGAAGAAGCGCGCGCCAAAGGTAATGAAGTGACTGTTCGCGATCTGGCTGCTCAGCCAATTCCCGTTCTGGATGGCGAGTTGGTTGGTGCACTGCGTCCTTCTGATGCTCCGCTGTCTCCACGTCAGCAGGAAGCCCTGGCGCTGTCTGATGAGCTGATTGCAGAACTGCAAGCGCATGACACTGTGGTTATTGCTGCGCCAATGTACAACTTCAACATCCCTACTCAGCTGAAAAACTACTTCGACCTGATTGCGCGTGCTGGCGTGACTTTCCGTTACACCGAAGCAGGCCCGGAAGGTCTGGTCACCGGTAAACGTGCCGTGATCCTGTCAAGCCGTGGCGGTATTCACAAAGATACCCCAACGGATCTGCTGACCCCATACGTGAAATTGTTCCTGGGCTTCATCGGCATCACCGATGTGAACTTCGTGTTCGCTGAAGGTATTGCTTATGGTCCAGAAGTGGCGACCAAAGCGGCTAACGACGCGAAAGACGCCATCAAGCAAATTGTTGCTGCGTAATCTTAAGAACGTGATGAATACCCGAGAATAATGGGTATGATGCCATCTTTGCCGGGCCTGAGTGCCCGGCTTTTTTATGGCTGTGACTCAGATAATGATGGGTTTTACTTACGTAACCACTGCCCGTTGATACCGCGCACATACTCTCCACTGCCTGCGCGACTCACCAGCTTTTCGCCCGCGATACGTGCCACTTCACTGGTGCTCAGATTGTTCTGCTGCGCGACGCGCTGATATTGTTGCATACGGCCATCATTAATCCGTTTCACCAACGCCAGGGTTTCATCATCCTGTTGTCGCGCCGCCACATAGCCACTGAGTGTTTCCCCCACGCGCCCCTGCTGCCGCGCTTCGTCCAGCGTCAGCGCCCACGCTGAAGGCACCAGCAGCAGCACCAGCAACAATGCCATCGCTTTCGATTTCATCATGCCGCTCCTCAAAACAGGCCGCTTTGGTTTTTCAGCAACGCTTCCACATCTTTATCGACCTTGATGTGGATTTCATGTTCGATCTTCACGTTCATATTGATGGTGATCGGCTCTTTCGGTGCCGCTACTTCAATGCGCGGCACGCAACCAATCAGCGGCAGCCCAGCTGCCAACACCAGCAATGCCCTGAGGCTCATGGTTGGGGATCCTTCTTTGATGGCAGGGTGGCATTTTGTTCCACCCAGGATTGCAAATTATCGCCAAAGCGCAGGCTGCGCCACAGCTGGAACAGATTTTCCTGATGCCGATAGTTGAGGTTAATCGACTGTCGGCGATTACTAAACTGACTGGTGCCTTTCACTTCGGACTGCATCGTGAGATTGCCGAAGTTATCGAGGTCCAAAGTGGCCCACGAACGGGAAATCTCCATGTAGCGCAGCCAGGCCATGGCGGCACCCGCGGCAAAGTTATTACTGACGATGGCATCCGCCATATCTTTATCCATGCGGAAGGTCAGCGGGCCGCTGTTGGCAATCCAGCCCTTTTCAATCAGCCATTGCGGATTATTCACCCATAGCGGCAGCTCGCCGTTTACTTTGCCCGACATGGCGAACTGCTTCGGTTTGATCGCCGTGATCAGCTTGCTGAGGTTGATTTCACGCAGCGAAACGCGCGCGGGTTCATGCTGCGGCATGCGCAGTTCAGGCATGCTGACATGGCCGCCTAAGAGATCGAGATTCACGTTACTGAGCGTCAACGGCTGGCGCTCTTGCCATGGATAGTGGCCCTGCAGATCGGCAGTGATGTTCTGCAACGCAAACTGGTTCTTGACTTCAGCGATGCGCAGTGAAACCGGACCGCGACGCCCTAACTGCCATTGGTGATCCTTGAGACGGAACGGCAGCGTGAAGTCGATGCCATTGATTTCACTGTCCGGCATCCACACGCTGCCCTTTTTCACTGCCCAGAAACCACCGGCTTCAAAGCCCTGTTTGGTGGCCGCAGAAAACGCCATTTGTGCCCGCAATTCACCTGACTGAATGCGCATCTTCAAATCGCTACTGAGCAAAGGCTGGAACACCGTCAATGATTGTGCTGGCCACCAGGCCTCACCACGCAGACGTTCACCATCCCAGCGCCCGTGAACCCGCACCGGGCCGATATCCTCAGCAGTAAGTTGCCCACGCCAGATAAAGCGACTCGGATCGCTGCCTTTGGCCTCAAAGCGCAGTTCTGAAGGCGGCAACCACCCGCCATAGCTAAACTGCGTCTGACCGGATTTCAGGGTAAAACCCCCGTTGAAAGCCGGATGCGCGACGTCTCGCTGCCAGCGCACCGGTGCGGTTAAGGTCAGGCGCGGTTTGTCGACTTGCACCATGCCATAAGCTAATTGATCAAAGCCGGTATTGAGTGTGTCCAGACTGATTAACGTATCCTGCCAGCTACCCGTGCCCTTCACATCCCATTTGGCATTGAGCGGCTGCATCATTCCATCGCCCCAGTATCGCCAGTTCCAGCGCCCACTGTCTGGCCAAAAATCGCTGGCGCGTCCATCAAGATGCAGCGTAAAGCGACCGAAGTTGGGATCGTGAGCTTTTAGAATTGCTTGTAATCTGCCATTGATACCGCGCGAGGCAAGTGTCACGCCCGCTAACGGCCAGCGTGCTTCATCCACTTCCAGCGTCGAAAGCAAGCGTCCACGCAGGCGCAGCAGCGCACCTTGCATAAGTGTGATTTGTGGATCGGTCAACATGCCGTGCAATATGCCCGGCATGCTGCCGAACAACTGCAGGTCGGCAAACTTACTTTCGCCGGTCAGCTGGAACGGTAACGCGCTGTCGGTAAGGCTCAATGTGCCCGGCCCGACACTCAGCACCAGGTTACCTTTACCGCCGCGGCCTTGGGTAAGCAGATTGAACCGCCCGCTGACCTGGGTGTTTTCCAGCCCCTGCTGCCAGTTGTCGAGGGTGAGCGCCAAACCACCCGACAGCGGTTGGTCAGCTTGCGGCCAGCGCCAATGTCCCTGAGTGATACGTATCTGCTGCGCATCGACCTGCCACGGTAACTGCAACAACGGCTGATCGTCACCCTGCTGATTAATCACCAGCGTGCCTTGCTGCTGCTGCCAGTTAAGCGTCATCGCCAGCGGCTGCGGCCACTGCGTCAGATTGACATCACCGCTGAGTTCACCCGCCACCGGCAAACCGTTAGCAAAGGTGGGCAGCGTAAGATCACCGTGCAAATCGAGCGGTTTTGGTAGCAAAGGATGACTGATTTGGAGTTGTGCGATCTGCAGTTGCTGCCCCTGCAAACGTGCATCTAGTTGAAGGTTATCGCCCTGATAATGTAACTGCTGGACGCTTTTATCGAGGCTGAGATCAAAACGGCCGGCATATTGCTGCCAGGGTAAAATAGTCAGTTGCTCCAGATGGATATCGGCACCCGGTAACATGTGTTGCCATTCGGCCAGACTGCGCGGTGCACCGCTGGAATCGCTCTGTGGCAGGGCTTGCAGGCATTCACTGTTGAGCTGTACGGCCTGTGCACTGAGCTGCCAGCGTTTAAGTTGCCAACCCAGCGCGACATCTTTGACATTCGCCAGCTCGCAGTCACCAGCCAGATAGCTTACCGCCGGAAAATGCACGCCGCCGTTGTGCCAGCGCGGTGAACCATTGAGCTCAACGCGGGTATTTTCCGGCAGCCAGATGCCCGCCAGACGCGGCAACCATTGCGTCAGCGTCAGCAGTAATCCCAACAGCAGCAATATCAGCGCCAGTAGCGCAGCAAGTGTTCGACGGAGGCCCCGCGACATGGCAGTTAACTATCCTGTTCTTTACGCAATCCTGACGGAGATGATGTCATGTTATGCCCGGCAAATGAAGGTGTTAGCTATATAGCCTGGCTGAAGATCAGCAAAATGATGCAGAAAACGTTATTCTGTGATGATACCGACGTTGCATTTTTCAGGAGCGAAATAATGAAAGTTGCGGTTTACAGCACCAAACACTATGACCAGAAATACTTTAAACACGTCAATGCCAGCTTTGGATTTGAGCTGCAGTTCTTTGACTTCCTGCTGAGCGAAACCACGGCCAAAAATGCGGCGGGCTGCGATGCGGTGTGCATTTTCGTTAATGATGATGGCAGTAAAGGGGTGCTGGAGGAGCTGGCGGCACTGGGTGTGAAAACCATCGCGCTGCGCTGTGCCGGATTTAATAACGTCGACCTTGAAGCGGCTGCCGCCCTCGGTTTGCAGGTGGTACGCGTACCGGCCTATTCGCCGGAAGCGGTGGCTGAACACGCGGTGGGGTTGATGATGACGCTGAATCGCCGCATTCACCGCGCCTATCAACGCACGCGTGATGCTAACTTCTCGCTGGATGGCCTGACCGGTTTCAATATGCACGGCAAAACGGCGGGTGTGATTGGCACCGGTAAAATCGGTGTGGCGACCATGCGCATCCTGAAAGGCTTTGGCATGCGTTTACTGGCGTTCGATCCTTATCCAAGTGCTGCTGCACTCGAACTGGGTGCCGAGTATGTCGATCTGAAAACGCTGTTTGCCGCATCCGATGTGATTACGCTGCATTGCCCAATGACGCCTGAAAATCATCATCTGCTCAATGCACAAGCCTTTAATCAAATGAAAGATGGGGTGATGATCATCAACACCAGCCGTGGTGGCCTGATCGACTCACAGGCAGCCATTGATGCGCTGAAGCAGCAAAAGATAGGTTCACTCGGTATGGATGTGTATGAAAATGAGCGCGATCTGTTCTTTGAAGATAAATCGAACGATGTGATTCAGGACGATGTGTTCCGTCGCCTGTCAGCCTGCCATAACGTGTTGTTCACCGGCCATCAGGCATTCCTGACTGCCGAAGCCCTGACGGCGATTTCCGAAACCACGCTCAGCAATTTACAGCAGCTTGAACGTGGCGAAGACTGCCCGAATCAGGTGAAAGCGTAAAGATGTGGCGCCTGCCTCAGCGGGCGCACTGTCCACCCATCAGCGCCTGCTCGTCACAACGACGGCCATTGGCTAACTGACACATGCCAATACGCGATCCATCCAGCTGGCGTGAAAACGCCAATGTTCCCCCGGCATTACTGCAATTCACTTCGGCCATAGATGCCATAACAACATGCGGTTGAACGTGTGCTGCGGTAGCCTGTTGCGGTGGTTCGTCATCACTGTTGCTGCTGCAGGCAGAAAGTAACAGTGCTGCACCGGCCAGCAGTAAGGTAGCGGCTTTCATCGGTCGGGCTCCGGGGAGTTGGGCGTAAAAGAGCCCCCAGCATATGTCAGGTGCGTTAAGGGATCGATAGGCGACACAGCTTTTTACAAATTTTTTTATCGCCTTTTGCAAGCAGAATTATCCTGATTGGACCTGATCAGCCTTTTTTCACCGAAACAATCCTATTTATCAATGCATAAGGAGGAATCATGCTAACAGACATGTTGATCCGTATTGCGCTCGCCGGCATTTTAGGTGGTTTGATTGGCCTCGAGCGTCAGATGCGCGCCAAAGAGGCCGGATTACGCACCCACATTTTGGTGGGTATTGGCAGTGCCATGTTTATGCTGGTGTCGAAGTATGGCTTCGCGGACATGCTTGATAGTGATCACGTGGCGCTGGATCCCAGCCGAATTGCTGCACAGGTGGTGAGTGGGATGGGCTTCCTCGGCGCCGGTACCATCATCATCCAAAAACAAGTGGTCAAGGGTTTAACCACCGCCGCAGGTTTGTGGGTCACCGCCGCGATTGGCCTGGTGATTGGTAGCGGCATGTATGAAATCGGTATTTATGGCACGGTGCTAGCGCTGGTGGTGTTAGAAACTTTCCGTCGCATCAGTCATTGGCTGATTGGCCGCCATCACACGCTAATGGTGCACCTTAAACCCAAAAGCGTGCCGTTGTTGTTGCTGGTGCTGCAACGCGAGAATATCCGTTACGGTCACATTGCTGTGGTAAATCGGGATGAGGAGAATGGCCTGTGTGAACTCAGCGTTGAGGTGACATTGTCACGCAGTGCCGCTATTCACACCATCTACGATAAAGTGATGGAAATCAAAGGCGTTCAATCATTAGAAATGATGTAAAAATCAACAACCTTAGATGGCAGTGCGCTCACCTGTCGCCACCACACAGATGAAAAAGTCCAACCAAATTGCTTTGCTAAACTGAATTATTACCCCCGTAAAGTTTCGGGTTTCTCAGCGTAGCAAAGGACGATTTATGATTACCGTCGACGGCAACGGTGCGGTGGCTTCGGTCGCTTTCCGCACCAGTGAAGTGATCGCCATTTATCCCATCACGCCCAGTTCCACCATGGCGGAACTGGCCGACAGTTGGTCTGGCGAAGGTCGCCGCAATATCTGGGGTGATATCCCTCGCGTGGTGGAGATGCAGTCAGAAGGCGGCGCGATTGCTACCGTGCACGGTGCGTTACAAACCGGCGCCCTTTCCACCACGTTCACGTCATCGCAGGGCCTGCTGCTGATGATCCCGACGCTGTATAAACTCGCCGGGCAGCTGACACCGTTTGTCCTGCATGTTGCTGCGCGAACTGTTGCCACGCATGCGCTGTCGATATTTGGCGATCACTCTGATGTGATGGCGGTGCGCCAGACCGGTTGCGCACAACTGTGTGCTTCCAGCGTGCAGGAAGCGCAGGATTTCGCGTTGATTTCTCAGATGGCTTCACTCAATAGCCGCGTGCCCTTTATCCACTTCTTCGACGGTTTCCGCACCTCACATGAAATCAACAAAATCGTTCCTATTAGCGATGAAACCCTGCAAGCACTGATGCCAGCACAAGCGATCGCAGAACATCGTGCACGCGCATTGACGCCGGATCGTCCAACCATTCGCGGCACCTCCGCCAATCCTGATACCTATTTCCAGTCACGCGAAGCCACTAATCGCTGGTATGACGCCTGCACCGGCCATGTTGAAGCCGCTATGGACGCGTTTGCCGCTAACACCGGTCGCCAGTATCAGCCGTTTGAGTTTTATGGTCATCCGCAGGCTGAGCGCGTGATAGTGATGATGGGGTCGGGCTGCGGCACCGCCGAAGAAGCGATTGATGTTCTGTTGCAGCGCGGCGAAAAGGTCGGATTGGTGAAAGTGCGCCTCTATCGTCCGTTCTCAGCGGCGCATCTGATCAAAACGCTGCCTGCTTCGGTTCAGCGCGTGGCGGTGCTGGATCGCACCAAAGAGCCCGGCGCACTGGGTGAACCGCTGTTCCTGGATGTGATGACCACACTGGCTGAGGCCTTTAGCCGGGGTGAACGCCCGACCCTGCCGAAAGTGATCGGCGGACGCTACGGTCTGTCATCGAAAGAGTTTGCCCCTGATGCCGTGCTCGCTGTGTTCCGTGCGCTGCAGCGTGAACAACCGCCTGCGCGTTTCACCGTGGGTATTTATGATGATGTCACGCACTTATCGCTGCCGATGGAGGCCAACATCGTGCCGAACCGGGCGCGACTGGAAGCGCTGTTTTACGGCCTCGGCAGTGACGGCAGCGTGAGCGCCAGCAAAAACAACCTGAAGATCATCGGCAATGCCACGCCGTGGCACGTGCAAGGCTATTTCGTTTATGACTCGAAAAAAGCGGGCGGCCTGACTGTTTCCCATCTGCG
>NZ_DAMDQC010000124.1:0-13120 GCF_032082325.1 Pantoea sp. CTOTU50773
TTATCCATCATGTACTTGCTGTCCCACTCGGTGGTCGCCGAGCAGGCACCTTCGTGGAACACCGCTTCGATTGGACCCAGATCTTCGCCGGACATGATGTAAGAGAGGAACTCTTCTTTGTCCATGTAATCCGCGATATCCAGATCTGCGAGGTTCACGAATTTGGTGCCATCTTTCAGATTATCCACCACCAGAATATCGGTAAGACCGCGATCGTTCAGCGCTTTAACAATGTTGCTGCCAATCATGCCAGCGCCACCGGTTACGATAATCATATGCTTTGCCTTTAAAGAGTTGAGGTGAAACAGGAGGTTTCACGCACGAATACCTAACATCATAACATTTCAGCCCGAGACAGGCAGCCAGATGACTCCGTAACCGCTGCACAATTTGCATCCATCGCGTGAACTATGCTGCAAAACAAAGATTTCTCTGGCGGAAATGTCGGCACGATGCATCCTGATCAGTAATATGTTCCAAAATTTTGCTATCTGAGGAGCAGAATCATGTCCGGTCAGTTTTATTCGCAAATCCGTCAACAGCTTGTGACAACACGTAGCGATGGATTGTTCAAACAAGAACGTACCATCACGTCGGCGCAGCAGGCTGAGATCCATGTCGCTAATAGCCCTCCGGTGATTAACTTCTGCGCCAACAACTATCTCGGTCTGGCGAATCACCCCGCGCTTATTCAGGCCGCCAAAGAAGGCATTGATTCCCACGGCTTCGGCATGGCATCCGTGCGCTTTATCTGCGGCACGCAAGATATTCATCAGCAGTTGGAACAAAAGCTGGCGGCCTTTCTCGGCATGGAAGATGCCATCCTGTTTTCCTCTTGCTTCGATGCCAATGGCGGTCTGTTTGAAACGTTGCTCAGTGCGGAAGATGCCATCATCTCTGATGCACTCAATCATGCCTCAATTATCGATGGCGTTCGCCTGTGTAAAGCCCAGCGCTATCGGTATGCCAACAACAATATGTCTGAGTTACGTGCTCGGTTAGAGGAAGCGCGTGATAAAGGTGCACGCCATATTCTGATCGCCACAGACGGTGTGTTCTCGATGGATGGCGTGATTGCCAATCTGCAAGGCATTTGCGATTTGGCCGACGAATTTGACGCATTGGTGATGGTTGATGATTCCCACGCAGTCGGTTTTGTCGGAGCGGCTGGACGTGGCACCCATGAATACTGCGGCGTAATGGATCGCGTAGATATCCTGACTGGCACATTAGGCAAAGCGCTAGGTGGTGCTTCAGGTGGCTATGTGGCTGCGAAAAATGAGGTGGTTGAATGGCTACGCCAGCGTTCACGCCCTTACCTATTTTCCAACTCCCTGGCACCTGCCATCGTCGCCGCCTCGCTGCGGGTGTTAGACCTGCTCAGTGAAGGCGATGGGTTACGCCAGCGCCTTTGGGATAACGCCCGATTCTTCCGCGAGAAGATGACCGCAGTCGGCTTTACGCTGGCGGGTGCTGACCACGCCATCATCCCGGTGATGCTTGGCGATGCAAAAGTGGCTCAGCAGTTTGCCAGCCTGCTGCAAAAAGAGGGTATCTATGTCACCGGCTTCTTTTACCCGGTGGTGCCGCAGGGTCAGGCGCGCATTCGCACTCAGATATCTGCAGGCCATACGCAGGCACAGTTGGAACATGCCGTTGCCGCCTTTACGCGCATTGGTCAACAGTTGGGCGTGATTGCAGGAGCCGCAAAATGAAAGCACTAGCCAAGTTAAGAGCTGAAGAAGGCATCTGGATGGTGAAAGATGCGCCGATTCCGGAACCTGGTCACAACGACCTGCTGATTAAAATTCGTAAAACTGCAATTTGCGGCACCGATGTTCACATTTACAACTGGGATGATTGGTCGCGTAAAACCATTCCCGTTCCGATGATCACTGGCCATGAATATGTCGACGAAGTCGTCGGTATGGGCGAAGAGGTAAGAGGCTTTACCCTTGGCGATCGTGTGTCCGGCGAAGGTCATATCACCTGCGGTCACTGCCGAAATTGCCGCGCCGGTCGCACTCACTTGTGCCGCAATACCGTGGGTGTCGGCGTCAATCGTCAGGGCTGTTTCGCCGAGTACCTGGTCATCCCTGCATTTAACGCTTTCAAGATTCCCGACAATATCTCTGACGAGCTGGCAGCGATTTTCGATCCCTTTGGCAACGCCGTGCATACCGCGCTCTCGTTTGATCTGGTCGGCGAGGACGTGCTGATCTCTGGTGCTGGTCCTATTGGTATTATGGCTGCAGCGGTGTGCAAACATGTGGGCGCACGCAATGTGGTCATCACCGATATCAATGATTATCGCCTCGGCCTGGCACGCCAGATGGGCGTGACACGCGCCGTAAATGTGGCGCAGGAAAATCTGCGCGATGTGATGGCTGAGCTGGGTATGACCGAAGGTTTCGATGTCGGGCTGGAGATGTCTGGCGCGCCTCCCGCGTTTCGCACCCTGCTGGAGGTGATGAACCATGGCGGGCGAATCGCCCTACTGGGCATTCCGCCGGGCGAGATGGCGATCGATTGGAATCTGGTGATCTTCAAAGGACTGTTCATCAAAGGCATCTATGGCCGCGAGATGTTTGAAACCTGGTACAAAATGGCAGCGTTGATTCAATCCGGCCTCGATTTAACGCCCATTATCACACATCGCTACCACATCGATGAATTCCAGCAGGGATTTGACGAGATGCGATCCGGGCGTTCAGGAAAAGTGGTATTGAGCTGGGATTAAGGATTCACAGGGAGGCTTTTGGGCCTCCCATGGCTTCACTTAATCAGCGCCAGATATTGCTGACAGATTGCCGCCGTATCAAATTTGGCAAAGGCATCCGCTGCTAACAACGGCGGGTGCTGATAAATGTCACACATTGCTGTTGCCAGCGATTCAGGATTGAGATCTGCCAGGCCGCGCGCTAAATCACCTTGCAACAGCCACATCGGGCCACCCGGACAACGCGTACTGACAACAGGCGTGCCACACAATATGGCTTCGATCAGCACATTACCAAAACCCTCGCTATCCGAACTGACAATCAGCATTGCCGCCCGGCTGATCCATGCATAAGGATTTTGTGTAAAGCCCTGGAAAATAACACGATTGGCAATCCCTAACGCTTGTGCCTGGGCTTCTAAAGCGGCTTTACGCTGTGCCGATCCCTGCCCCAATAACACCAACGGCAACTGAATATTGCTTAATGCGTAAGCCTTTAACAGGCGGTCATGCCGTTTGGTTTCGTGGAAGCGCCCGACATGCACCAGAAAACCAGACTCAGGCACTTCGGCGGGCTCTGCTGCCAACTGCCGAATCAGTGCAATATCGAACGGATTGCCAATTACCGCTTCGCCTGTGAGCTTCACAGCAAAGGCCTCTTTCAAATCCTCCAGCACGGCGGGTGAAACGCCGACTACGTTACGCCCCTGATAAACCTGCTGGATTTTACGCGCCTTTAACCAGCGTGATAATCCGGTGCGATGCCCAAGATAGGAGGCTGAAAACACGCCATGCAGGCAGAACCAGATTTTCTTCGCATCCAGCGCGCGACTTCGACGCACGATACGGTCGGTTTTGTGCAGATGAGACACCACAAGATCAAAATCACCTGCCGTTTTCTCCGCCTGTTGTACTGCTTCGTCCAGCAAACGGGCTCGACGACTCAGCTCGGTGAGTTTGCGCCAGGGTCGACGATTGGTGTCCAGAATGACCTGATAATCCACTCCCTGCGGCAAGGGGTACTCGCACACTTGTCGCAGGGAAAACAGTGATACACGGTGCCCCTGTGCCAGCATACCGGTGACCAGCGTCAGAACCACTTTTTCAGCGCCGCCGCCCGGCAATCCATCTATCACCATGAGTATGCGTTTTGACAAAATATTCTACCTGTCTGAATGAAATAACATGTGATTGCGTGCAGTCCTGGCCAGGATAGTAGCGCAGATCCTTCGTGCTTTTCGCCTGTTTCCTGCCCGGGCAAATAGTTTTGCGTCACTGAATGGCTCAGCGTAACATTGCGATTTTATTGGCTTCAGGCGGCGAACATGACCCGGCACGCGTTCCTTATTACCATTGACACTGAAGGCGACAACCTTTGGCGCAATCACCGTTCAATCACCACCGAAAATACCGGCTATCTGCCACGTTTTCAGGACCTGTGCGAGCGTTATGGTTTTAAACCCACCTGGCTGACCAACTATGAAATGGCGATGGATCCTGCTTTCGTGGAATTCGGCAAAGATGTCATCGCGCGCAAACAAGGTGAGATTGGCATGCATCTGCATGCATGGAACAGTCCGCCAGAAGCGCCACTCACCGATGATGACTGGCGTTGGCAGCCTTTCCTGGTCGAATACCCGGATACCGTGCTGCGCGATAAAGTCGTTTATATGACTGATCTGTTGGAAGAAAAGTTCCAGACGAAAATGCTGAGCCATCGTGCAGGGCGCTGGGCATTTGATGAACGCTATGCCGCCATTCTCACCGAACTAGGCTATCAGGTGGATTGTTCCGTTACCCCGCGCGTGAACTGGTCCTTCACACGCGGCGCACCACAGGGTAAAGGCGGCACAAACTATACAGATTTTCCGTTCAAACCTTATTTCATCGATCCGCAGGATATCTCACGCAGCGGCAACTCTTCACTGCTCGAAATTCCTATGAGTATTCAATACAAATACTCGCCTTTGATGAATACCTTCAAACAGAGTCTGTATCGACTGCGCGGCAAGCAAAAAAGCCCTGCTGTACATTGGTTGCGTCCATCTGGCGGTAATCTTTCGGACATGCAGCGCGTGGTAGAAATGTCGCTGGCAGAAGGGAACAATTACACTGAATTTATGCTGCACAGCTCAGAGTTCATGCCAGACGGCAGCCCAACGTTTAAAAACGAACGCGATATCGAACAGCTTTATGAGGATCTAGAGGCGCTCTTCAGTTGGTTAGCGCCCCGTTTCGTTGGCCAGACTCTGTCGGAATATCACGACAGTTTTAAGCTACAGCAGTAGTTTTAAGCTACAGCAGTCCGTACGTTAAGTTTCTGCCATGCCTGCCAGACCGTTTCCGGTGAGATATCACGACATTCTCCGGAATCGGTCTGCATAATCTGGTACTCACCCGACCATGGATGCCACAACGTCGCATTGGTATCGCCAAAGAACACCACCTGCTTTTTATGCAGCCCGGCGGCAAGATGCATCTGCCCCCCATCGCTACACAAAATTTGCTCGCAGCAATCAAAGCCTGCGATGACTTCTCGCACCGATGCGGTGGGATAGCGCGCTACGCGTGATGAATTGACCAACGCCATCAACTCATCAGCACGGGCCGCATCGCCTTTGTCGTGAGGATCCAGCGTGCCCTGCGGTGACCAAAACACCAGAACACGCGCCTGCTCATCTTCCAGCAGCTTATTGATAAAAGCCGCATAACTGGCTATCGGCCAGCAACGCTTAGGGCTGCGACTGCTGATGTGCACACCATAGACCCTTCCTGCTGAAGCAAAGCTTTGTGCAACACGCGCTTTGGCCGCTTCACGTTCTGCATCGGCGAGATAAAGATTCACAGATGGCACTTCAGGCAGGCTGTCAGTCAACGCAGAGAGATAAGAAAAGGTATGTTCGACCTGATGGCTGCCCTGAAAATCGCTTTTATGGAACGGATGATCCAGCTGAACGTCGGGCAAAGCAGCGCCAATAATATTGTGCGCGCCGGCCATTTTCGCCAGGCGTAAGCTGTATTTGCACGGCACCGGATTAGCCAAAATCGTGGCATCAAAGCGCGTTTTACGCAGTGCCAGCATGATTTTTACGCGCTGCCAGTAAACACCGAGTGTGGTTTCGTTCTTACCGCGATGTTTGGCTTTTTTGTAGACATACAGACGGTCAACGTGAGGATTATGGCTCACCACATCCTGAGCAATCTTATTAACCAGTAGGGTGATTTTTGCGTCAGGAAAAGTGCGTTTCAAACCTTCCAGCAGTGGAGTGGTACACACCATATCGCCAATGTTATCGCGTCGGATAACAAGGATGTTTTTCATACTGATGCCCAGGGTAAAAAGGATTGATGCCAAACATTCCGGCCAGAACCGTTCCTAAAAGCGCAAAAATGCCAGCGAGCTAACTACTTTTGACCATTAATGTCCAAAAAGTTCTGAATTTCTTAGCAATAATTAACGTTATAAAATCGTAAACAATTCATAAAACCATAAATAACAATGTCGCTTGATAATCCCGCACTTTCCATCATTACACCCATGTTCAACGCTGGCGCGATGTTCGAGACGTTTATGCAGTCTCTACTGGCGCAGTCGCTGACAGATCTCGAGATCATCATTGTCGATGATGGTTCCACCGATGGTTCAGGCGAACGAGCTGAGGCTTATACGCATCAATATTCTCAGGTGCGGGTTATTCACCAGGCTAATGGTGGCGTCTCACGGGCACGCAATGCCGGATTAGCCGTCGCAAAAGGCAAGTACGTCACATTCCCGGATGCAGACGACACCATGAGCCCAACCATGTATCAAATACTGGTTGAGATGGCCGAGCGAGACGATCTCGATGCCGCGCAGTGTAATGCGGAGTGGTTTTTCAAAGCCAGCCAGACGACCAAACCGTTGATTCCCCTGGATCGCTTAACCAGCACCGATGTATTGAGCGGCCCAGAATGGCTGAACACCGCACTGCAGACGCATCGATACATGCACGTGGTATGGCTGGGTATTTATCGCCGTGAACTGATTGAACAAAACAATCTCACTTTCGAACCGGGGTTACATCATCAGGATATTCCCTGGACCACAGAGTTCATGTTCAACGCCAGACGCGTGCGCTACACCGATCAAATGCTCTACCGCTACTACCTGCACGATGCCTCCATCAGCAACCGCAAACGCACCGGTCAACGAAATGTCGAGTATCAACGCCATTACCTGAAAATCGCGCAGATGCTGGAAGAGATCAATGCACGCTATCGCGATAAAGTTAAAATCTATCCCGCATTCCATTATCAAATTACGCGTGAAGCGCTCAGCGTCTGCCATTCCATTCGCCGTGAACCGGAAGAGAGCGCACGGCAGGCGATGATTGCGGATCTGTTTGCCACGCAAACCCATAAACGTATGCTGCAGAATGCACGCGGCGCGCGGCAGTGGTATCAACTGCTGTTATGGCTGAGTCGGATTTATCGCTGGCGTAACAAATAAGCGTCGCGGCTGGCTTTCGCCCTATAGGGGTTTGCCCTACAATCAGCTCACTGAAATTTGAGATCATTTGAGTATGGCAAGCCCGATTCCAGTCCAATTTGCACCGAAAAATATTCTGCTGATCAAGCTGCGCCATCACGGCGATATGCTGCTGACCACGCCCGCTATCAATGCGCTGCGCCAGCGCTATCCAAACGCCAACATCGACGTCCTGTTGTATAAAGAGACGCGGCCGATGCTGGAAGCACACCCCGCTATTCGCCAGTTGCACATTATTGACCGCAACTGGAAAAAAGAGGGCGGCTGGCAGAAGTTCCGCCATGAGATGGCGCTGCTTTCAGCTGTACGTGCCTGCCATTATGACGTGGTCATTAACCTCGCCGATCAATGGCGCAGCGCGATTATCACACGTTTTTCAGCTGCGCCGGTGCGCATTGGTTTTGCCTACGCCAAACGTGATCACGCTCTGTGGCGTTGGTGCCATAACTATCTGGTTTCGACAAAAACACATAATCAATTGCACACCGTCGAGCAGAATATGGCGGCGCTTGAACCGCTAGGTATCAGCGCAGAAGGTGCAAAAGCCTCAATGCACTTTAGTGCGGCAGATAAACAGAAAGTGCAGGATGCATTGGTTCAGCAAAAGGTCAGCGGGCCGTTTATCGTGTTACAGCCAACATCGCGTTGGGTATTCAAATGCTGGGAAGATGAAAAGGTCGCGCAGCTGATTGATACGCTCGCCGCCGATGGTCATACCATCGTGCTGACTGCCGCACCTGACAAGCATGAGCAAGCGATGATCGCTCACATTCAGTCGCTGTGCCATAGCCAGAATGTGGTTTCACTTGCCGGGCAGCTTTCATTGCCGCAACTGGCGGCATTGATTGATGCAGCGCAGCTGTTTATCGGTGTGGATTCTGCCCCCATGCACATGGCCGCCGCACTCGATACGCCCTGTCTTGCGCTGTTTGGCCCCACCAAACTGCAACACTGGCGTCCGTGGGGTGAAAACAATTGCGTGATCTGGGCCGGTGATTATGCACCGCTGCCTTCGCCAGACGACATCGATACCAAAACAGAACAGCGCTATCTCTCAGCCATTCCGGTGGATGATGTGGTGGCCGCCGCCAGGAGTTTTTTGCATGACTAAGTTACGCCTGGCGATTGTCCGGCAGAAATATCGTCCGGATGGCGGTGCCGAGCGTTTCATCTCGCGGGCGCTGGAAGCACTGGACAGCGAGCAGCTCGATCTGAATATCATCACACGCAGCTGGCAGGGCACACCCAATCCAGCCTGGCATCTGCACATCTGCAATCCCGCCAAATTTGGACGCGTATCGCGCGAACGCGGTTTTGCCCACGCGGCACGTGCATGTTGGGAACGTGAGAAGTTCGATATCGTGCAGAGCCACGAACGCATTGCGGGCTGCGATATTTTCCGCGCCGGTGATGGCGTGCATCGCGTATGGCTGGAACAACGTGCGCGTATCGTCTCACCCTGGCAGCGCTTGAGCGCCAGCATGAGTCCTTACCATCGTTATGTTCTGCAGGCTGAAGCAGAGATGTTCAATGCAGCATCACTGAAAGCGGTGATCTGTAACTCAGAGATGGTGAAGCAAGATATTTTGCGTCATTTCACGCTAGATGCCAGCAAAATCCATGTCATTCACAACGCCATCGATAGCCAACGTTTCCAGCCAGCAACTGAAGCTCAGCGCTACGCCATACGCCAGCAATTGACGCTGCCACAGGATGCCACGGTGATGATCTACGTGGGTTCAGGCTTTGAGCGCAAAGGCTTGAAAGCCGCCATTGAAGCACTCGCCCACAGCGATCGCTATCTGGTTGTGGTTGGCCAGGACAAACAACTTTCACGCTATCAGCAGCTGGCTAACCAGCTTAATTGCCTTGATCGCTTGCGCTTTGTTGGCGTGCAGCAGGATGTGCAGCCCTATTATCACGCCGCTGACGCCTTACTGTTGCCCACGCTTTATGATCCTTTTCCGAATGTGGTGCTTGAAGCGATGGCCTGCGGTTTGGCCGTGATTACCAGCACCGGCTGTGGCGGCGCAGAATTTATTCAAGCCGGCCAGGAAGGCTTCGTTTGTGATGCATTGGATATCAAGGCATTAAATGACGCCATTGTCGCCACACCTGCACTTTCGCAGAATTCTGCCATGGGAGAAGCCGCACGCCGCAGAATCGAACCTTTTGGTCCGCAGCGACTGGCGCAGTCCCTGACTTCACTCTATCAGCAGGTGCTGAAGACCAGCTGACGAAGTGGTATGAGCAGGCGGTCAGTTTCTGATAACATGCCGCCTTTCATGTGTTTTTTGACGCGAATCTGTCGTAACGATAACTATGACAACTCTATACACAGCCCTGCTCTATTTAATACAGCCACTGATCTGGCTGCGCCTGTGGCTGCGCGGTCGAAAAGCACCGGCCTATCGTAAACGCTGGGCGGAACGCTACGGCTACTGTGTGGGCAAAGTTGAACCGCACGGCATTGTGCTGCATTCGGTTTCTGTGGGTGAAACACTGGCCGCCGTGCCGCTGGTGCGCGCATTACGCCATCGCTATCCTACACTGCCGATCACCGTGACTACCATGACGCCAACCGGTTCCGAACGCGCTCAGTCCGCGTTTGGTAAAGATGTGCATCATGTCTATCTGCCCTATGATTTGCCCGGTTCGATTAACCGTTTCCTTGATACCGTTGAACCTCGTCTGGTGATCATCATGGAGACCGAGTTGTGGCCGAACATCATCCGTATTCTGCACCAGCGCCAAATTCCGCTGGTCATTGCCAATGCCCGTCTGTCAGAGCGCTCGGCCAAAGGCTATAAAAAGCTCGGTGGCTTTATGCGCGATTTGCTGCAGCGTATTACGCTGATTGCGGCGCAGAACAACGAGGATGCTGAGCGTTTCCTGAGCCTGGGCCTCAAGCGTACGCATCTCGCCGTCACCGGTAGCCTGAAATTTGATATCTCTGTAACGCCGGAATTGGCGGCCCGTGCGGTCACGTTGCGCCGTCAATGGGCATCGCGCCGCCCGGTGTGGATCGCCACCAGTACACATGAGGGTGAAGAGACCATCATCCTTGATGCGCATCGTCGCCTGTTGCAGCAATTTCCCGATCTGTTGCTGATTCTGGTGCCACGCCATCCTGAACGTTTCAAAGATGCCTGCGAGCTGACGCAAAAGCGCGGTTTCAGTTTCACTCTGCGCAGCAGCGGTGAAATTCCGTCTGGTGCAACGCAGGTGGTGATTGGCGACACCATGGGTGAATTGATGCTGCTTTACGGCATTGCGGATATCGCCTTTGTCGGCGGCAGTCTGGTAGAACGCGGTGGTCATAATCCGCTGGAACCCGCTGCGCATGCCATTCCGGTGCTGATGGGTCCGCATATCTGGAACTTCAAAGATATCTGCGCCAAATTGCAGCAGGCTGAAGGCCTGATCACCGTCACGGACGTGGTTTCGCTGGAGAAACAGGTGGCCAACCTGCTGCAGGATGATGATTACCGCCGCTATTACGGCCGCCACGCAGTCGAAGTGCTGCATCAAAATCAGGGCGCATTGCAGCGTCTGCTACAGTTACTCGAACCACATTTGCCGCCACGAGCTCATTAACGCATGCCACAACGCCAACGTCTTTCCGTGGTGATGATCGCCAAAAACGAAGCTGAATTGCTGCCGGAGGCGCTGGCCTCAGTGAGCTGGGCAGATGAGATTGTGCTGCTGGATTCAGGCAGCCAGGATAACACCGTAGCAGTGGCCCGCGCGCACGGCGCGCAGGTGCATCAGGCTGAAGGCTGGGCGGGCTTCGGCAAGCAGCGCCAGCGTGCACAAGCGCATGCAAGCGGCGATATGATTCTGATGCTGGATGCCGATGAGCGTGTCACGCCCGAGTTACGCCGCGCGATTGAAAACGTACTGGAGCAACCACCCTCTGATACTGTTTATTGCCTGGGACGCAGCAATTTGTTCCTTGGCCGCTTTATGCGCCATAGTGGCTGGTATCCGGATCGCGTGATGCGCCTCTATCCTCGCGTACTCAATTACAATGACAATCTGGTGCACGAATCGCTGGAAACTCAGGGCGCACCGGTGGTGACGTTACCAGGCGATCTCCAGCATCTCACCTGCCGCGATTTGATTGCTTTCCAACGTAAACAGATGAATTATGCCGAAGCCTGGGCGCAAGAACGTTTTCAGCGAGGCAAGCGTTGTGGCATCTTCTCGATTTTCAGCCACACGTTAGGCGCATTCCTTAAGACGTTGCTGCTGCGCGCCGGATTCCTCGACGGCAAGCAGGGCTGGATTCTGGCCGTCGTCAACGCGCAATACACCTTTAACAAATACTCAGCGCTCTGGGCGCTGCATCACACCTCAACACAAGGTCGCGTATGAGCACCAAAGCGATTTATCCCGGCACGTTCGATCCCATCACGTTGGGCCATGTGGATATTGTGACGCGCGCGGCGCAGATGTTTGATCGCATCGTGGTTGCTATTGCCGCCAGCCCCAGCAAAAAGCCGCTGTTTACACTCGATGAGCGCGTGGATTTGGCACGGCAGGCTACTCAGCACTTAGCCAATGTTGAGGTGCTGGGTTTTAGCGATTTGATGGCGAACTTCGCCAAAGCGCAAAATGCCAATGTGCTGGTGCGAGGACTGCGTGCGGTGTCAGATTTCGAATATGAACTGCAGCTGGCACAGATGAACCGTCATTTGCTACCTACACTGGAGAGCGTGTTTCTGATGCCGTCCGAAGGATTCTCATTCGTGTCATCATCGCTGGTGAAGGAAGTGGCGCGTCATAAAGGTGATGTGCAGGCATTTCTGCCTGCCGTGGTGCATCAGGCATTGCTGACAAAACTGGCGCAGCCCTGATTAATGCTGGCAGCGAGGGCACCAGAAGGTGCTGCGCTGGCCATGTTTGCCGCTGACGATTGGCGTACCGCAGGCTCGGCAGGGTTCGCCCGCCCGACCGTACACCTGCAATTCCTGGGCAAAGTAGCCAGGCTTTCCATCGGTTTGCAGGAAATCACGTAGCGTGGTACCGCCTTGCTCAATCGAACGCAGCAAGACGGCCTTGATTGTTGCCACCATCAACTCCGCTTCATCACGACTCAAACTCATCGCCGATCGATCGGGTAAGATCCCGGCGGTAAACAGTGATTCACTGGCATAAATGTTGCCCACGCCAACCACCACTTTGTTATCCATCAGCCACTGTTTAATGACCGTGCGCTTTCCACGTGACTTCTCAAACAGATAAGCACCATCGAATTCGCTGCTGAGCGGTTCAGGACCGAGATGTGCCAGTACGCTGCTGCCTTCAAGCTCAGAGGCCCACAGCCATGCACCAAAGCGACGTGGGTCGGTGTAACGCAGCACCTTGCCGTTACTCATCACCAAATCGACGTGGTCGTGCTTAGCCGCGGGTTGCTCACCCGGTAACATGCGTAAACTGCCAGACATGCCGAGGTGAATGATGATCCAGCCGTGGGGTAATTCCAGCAGCAGGTATTTTGCGCGCCGTTGCACGCTCAACACTGGTTGGTCGCTCAGCGCATGAATTTCGTGCGAGACCGGCCAGCGCAGGCGTGAATTACGCACAATCGCATGCAAAATCGTTGCGCCCACCATATGTGGCTCAATACCACGTCGGCTGGTTTCTACCTCTGGTAATTCAGGCATGTCATCTCCTCAACAAATCGCAGAAACAAAAAACCCGGCCGAAGCCGGGTTTTTCGCAAGAACACCAAAATTACTTAATTTTGGCTTCTTTGTAGATCACGTGCTGACGTACAACCGGATCGAACTTTTTCAGTTCCAGTTTCTCTGGTTTAGTACGTTTGTTCTTCGTGGTGGTATAGAAGTGACCTGTACCAGCAGAGGAAA